>JBEQBS010000160.1:0-7149 GCA_041639675.1 Rubritepida sp.
GCGGCGCTTTCCGGTGGAATGGCGCTACCAGCGCTCCGACCTGCCGGTGCAGATCATCCGCGAGCACGACCAGTGGCGCCGCATCCGCGACCCCGAGGGGGCGGAAGGCTGGGTGCATTCCTCCAACCTCCAGCCCGGCCGCCGCACCTTCCTGGTCCGCGCCGAGGCCGGGGCGGAGGTGCCGCTGCGCCGCCGGCCGGAGGATGGCGCCGCCCCCGTGGCGCGGCTGAAGCCCGGCGTGATCGGCCGGGTGCGCGGCTGCGACGCCGGCTCGCCCTGGTGCGAGGTGCAGGTGCAGGACCGCCGCGGCTACCTGAAGCGCACGGAAATCTTCGGCGTGATGCCGGAGGAGGAGATCCGATGACCGAAATCCCGCTCCAGCACGACCTCGGCGGCAATCCGCGCTTCCGCTGCACGGCGGTGGAGCCCGATGACGACGCGCCGCCGACGGCCTTCGACCAGCGGGTGGACGCCGTGCGCTCCGTGCTGCGGGAAGCGGGGCTGTTCACCGTGGACGAGATGCGGCTGAACATCGAGCGCCTGCACGAGACGGAGTATTTCGGCCTTTCCTACTACGAGAAGTGGCTGCGCTCGATCGCCGCCGTCATGGTGGCGAAGGGCGTGGTGACGTGGGAGGACCTGTCGTGACGCTGCAAGCCGGCACCCGCGTGCGCGTGCGCGACGCCTGGCCGGAGCGCCTCGCGCCCATGCACATCCGCACCCCCCACTACCTGCGCGGGCGCGAGGGGGTGGTGGCCCGCCACCTGGGCGCCTTCGCCAACCCCGAGGCCCTCGCCTTCGGCCGCAAGGGCGAGCCGCGCGACCTCTACCACGTGGTGTTCGACCAGCCCTCCGTCTGGAACGAGGGCGCGGCGGGCGACACGCTGATGGTGGAGGTCTTCGCCCATTGGCTGGAGGAGGCCTGACCATGGCCGGCACCCCGACCCCCGAGAGCGAGGCCCTGCTGGAGAAGCTGGTCGCCGCCCTCATCCGCAAGGGCGTCACCACCGAGGCCGCCATCGCCGCCAAGACCGCCTCCACCAACCGCGCCAGCCCCGAGACCGGGGCGCGCATGGTCGCCCGCGCCTGGCTGGACCCCGCCTACCGGGCGTTGCTGCTGCGCGACGGCACGGCGGCCGCCGAGGCGATGGGCGTGGCCATGGCCGGCCAGCCGCCGCTGGGCGTGCTGGAGGACACGGACACGCTGCACCATCTGGTGGTCTGCACCCTGTGCTCCTGCTACCCGCGCGCCGTCATCGGCTATCCGCCGCACTGGTACAAATCCGCCGCCTACCGGGCGCGGGCGGTGCGGGAGCCCCGCGCCGTGCTGGCCGAGTTCGGCACCGTGCTGCCGGCCGGGGTGCAGCTGCGCGTGGTGGACAGCACGGCCGACTACCGCTGGATGGTGCTGCCCAGGCGCCCCGAGGGCACGGAGGGCTGGGACGAGGCGCGGCTGGCCGCCATCGTGCACCGCGACCACCTGGTGGGCGTCTCCCTGCCGAAGGCGGCGTGAGCGGCGCGGAAGGGCTGCCGCCAGGACGGCGGGCGCTGTCCGCCACGGCCATCGGCGCCGCCATCGCGGTGACGGTGCTGGACGCCTCCATGGTCAACATCGCGCTGCCGGAGGTGGCGCGCTCGCTGGCGCTCAGCCCGGCGGAATCCGTCTGGGTGGTGAATGCCTACCAGATCGCCGTGGTGGGGCTGCTGATCCCCATGGCGTCCCTGGGCGAGATCATGGGCTTCCGCCGCGTCTGGGCCTGGGGGCTGGCGGGGTTTTCCCTGTGCGCGGCGCTGTGCTCCGTCGCGCCCTCCTTCGAATGGCTGCTGCTGGCGCGCGTGGCCCAGGGCGCGGGGGCGGCGGCGGTGATGGCGCTGACGGCGGGGCTGGTGCGCCACACCTACCCGCCCTCCATGCTGGGCCGCGCCATCGGCGTGAACGCGATGACGGTGGCGGCGTGCTCGGCCCTGGCGCCCAGTATCGGCGCGCTGGTGCTGACGGTGGCGCCCTGGCAGGGGGTGTTCCTGGCGCATATCCCGGTGGGGGTGGCGGCGCTGCTGCTGGGGCTGCGCGTGCTGCCCGCGGTGCCGCCCCAGCCCCGCGCCTTCGACGGCGCGGCGGCCGCCCTGAACGCGCTGGGCTTCGGCGCGCTGTTCCTGGGGCTGGACCTGCTGCTGCACCTGCCGCCGGCCGGGCTGGTGCTGCTGGGCCTGGCCGCCGCCGCGCTCTGGGCGCTGGTGCGGCGCGAGCTGGGCAAGCCGGTGCCGATGCTGCCGCTGGACCTGCTGCGGCTGCGCGAGGTGCGGCTGGCCGTCTGCGCCTCGGCCTGCATGTTCGGCTCGCACATGGCGACCGTGATCGCGCTGCCCTTCCACCTCTCGCAGGCGGGGATGCCCTTCTGGCAGATCGGCCTGGCGATGACGCCCTATCCCATCGCGCTGGGGCTGCTGGCGCCCTTCGCCGGGCGCTGGGCGGACCGCGGCGGCGCCAGCGCCCAGTCCTGCCTGCTGGGCGGGGCGGTAATGGCGCTGGCGCTGGCCGGGCTGGCCGTGCTGCGCCCGGTGGGGCTGCTGCCGGTGGGGGCGCTGCTGGCGGTGGCGGGGGTGGGGTTCGGCTTCTTCCAGGCGCCCAACAACCGCACCATGCTGGCCGCGGCCCCGCGTGCCCGGGCCGGCGGGGCGGGCGGCATGCAGGCCACGGCGCGGGTGCTGGGGCAGAGCCTGGGCGCGGTGCTGGCGGCGGCCTGCTTCACCCTGTCGGGCCCGGCGCTGGGCTTCGCGGCGGCGGCGCTGCTGGCGCTGGGCGGGGCCGTGTTCAGCGCGCTGCGGCGCAGCGCCTGAAGGCGCGTTGATTCGGCGTCGCGAAGAACCACATGATGCCCCGTCGCAGCAGAGCGGCCCGCCCGGCGCGCCCCGGCAATGATGCCGGGGCCGCGCCCCGCGCGCCCGAACCGAAAGGAGGTGATCCGGTGTCTCATCACTCGTCCAGCCTGACCCTGTCCCGCACCGGCCTCGCCACCCCCGTTTCCGCGGGGTGAGCGCCGGCGGGCCCGGATCACGGCCCGAATGATGGAAGGGCCCCGCCGGGAAACCGGCGGGGCCCTTTGCCTGTCAGTAGTGATAGCGGCATTGCGCCACCAGCAGCGCATCCTCCGCCATGCGGTAGACCAGCCGGTGCTCCTGCGTCAGCCGGCGCGACCACCAGCCGGCGAGCGGCCCGCGCAGCGGCTCCGGTTTTCCGGTGCCGGCGAAGGGCGTGCGCGTGCATTCGCGGATCAACCCGTTCAGGCGCTCCATCAGCTTGCGATCCGTGGCCTGCCAATGAAGGTAATCCTCCCAGCCCTGCTCGGCGAAGATGATCCTCACCCGGCCAGCGGCCGTTCGGTGCCCTGGCCGGCCTCCAGCGCCGCCACGGCATCCAGCAGCCGCGTGGCATTGGCCGGGTTGCGCAGAAGGTAGCGCGTTTCCTCGTAGCCGGCGAAATCCTCCAGCGAGAGCAGCACGGCCGCGGGCTTGCCACCCTCACGCGTGATCAGCAGCGGCTCGTGATCGGCTGCCACCTGGTCAAGCATGGCGGCCAGGTTCTTGCGGAGGTCGGAGGAGGAGGTGGCGCGCATCCGCATGATGTACGCGATCGTGTACGGAATCTCCAGTCCTATCGCAGCAGGATCGGCGTCAGCCCATGCCGCGCCGCGGCGCGGGCCAGCGTGCCGTCCGATCGCGCGACGGCCTGGAAGGTGTTGACCTCCGCCAGCCAGGCGGGGTCGTTCTGCGGCAGCGCCCAGCCATACAGCGTTTCCCCGAAGCGGTCGGGCGGGGAGATCACCATGGCCCAGTCATGCATGTGGACCATGCGCCGCGTGTAGGGGAAGTCGCTCATGAAGACGTCGGCGCGGCCGGCCAGCACCTCGGCCTCGCGCGTGCGGGGGGGCTGCACCACCATCAGCTCGGCCCGGCGCAGGGTGCGGTTCATCAGCGGCTCCATCACCGTGCCGGCGGCCACGGCCACCACGTTGCCGGCCTGGTCTATGTCCTCCCAGGCGCGCACGCGGGTGTTGCCGCGCTGCGTCACCGCATAGACGGCGCTGGCCATGTAGGGCCGGCTGAAGGCCACGCGCTGGGCCCGCGCCGGGGTGATGCCCACCGCCATCATCGCGATGTCGCAATCCCCGGCCTCCAGCCGGTCCATGAAGGCGGCGAAGCTCGTCTCGACGAAGTGCAGCCGCAGGTTCAGCCGCTGCGCCAGGGCGCGGGCCAGGTCAATATCTATCCCTTCCAGCTCGTTGTTGCGGGGGTTGCGGAAGGAGATGGCGAAGTAGTCCGGCCACATGCAGACCCGGATCTCGCCCCGCGCGCGCATGGTTTCCAGGCGCGGCGCCAGGGGCTGCGCGGGGGCCTGCTGGGCGGATGCCTCGCAAAACCAGCCCAAGGCTGCGATGATGGCCCCTGCCATGCTGAAAACCCTGCGCGCCAGCATCGTCCGCTCCTTCGCCCCCGGCCAGGGGGATGTTGACGGCGCGCCCATGCCCGCCCCCGCCCAGGGGTCGCGCGCCTATCGCCTCTACGCCGTCGTCGCCGGGATGGTGATCCTCTGCCTCGCCGGCGTCTTCGGCATGGTGATGCGGCGCAGCGAGGCGGAGGCGATCGGCGAGAACGAGCGTCTGGTCCAATCTGTCGCGGATGCGCTTGCCGATCAATTAACGCGTGCGACGCAGACCGTGGACCTGGTGCTGCTGGACATGGCCGACCGCGCGCTGAACCGCCGCTCCGACGCCTTCGACAACCAGTTCCAGAACGTGCTGCGCGAGGTGTCGCAGCTGCGCGCGATGATGCTGGTGGACGTGAACGGCGTCGTCACCCAGGCCTCCGTCGAATCCCTGGTCGGCGCCCGCGTGGGCGACCGCGACTGGTTCCGCCAGCTGCGCCTGGGCGGCACGCAGCTGCGCGTCGGCTCGCCCGAGGCCGGGCGCTACCTGGCCGGCGAGCCCGCGCGGCCGATCAGCGAGACCGGGCTGTGGTCCATCCCCATGGCGCGCGGGCTGCGCGGCCCGCGCGGCGAGTTCGAGGGGGTGGCCGTCGCCCTGCTCAACCCCGACTACTTCATCGGCATCTCCCGCCGCCATGCCGAGGCCTTCGGCGCCACGGTGCGCCTGCACGGCTTCAGCGGCGCGCTGCTGGCGCGCTCCGACGGCTCGCGCCAGGGCATCGGGCTGATCCATCCCAATGCCTGGCCCTTCCGCAACTTCCTGCCCCGGCAGGAGCAGGGCACCTTCATCGGCACCGACCAGGACGGCATGCAGGCCATCGGCGGCTTCGCCGTCACCCGCCAGGGCCTCTTCGTGGTCGAGGTGGTGCGCGACCGGCGCGACGCGATGGAGCCGGTGCGCTCCCTGGCGCTCGTGCTCGGCCTGTCCATGGGCGCGGCGGCGCTGTTCATCCTGCTGGCGCTGGGGCTGCTGCTGCGCCAGGCCCAGGCGCTGCGCCGCCAGGGCGACCAGCTCGCCGCCTCCGAGGCCGCGGCGCGCGCGGCCTCGCGGGCCAAGGAGGACTTCCTCGCCTCCATGAGCCACGAGATCCGCACGCCCATGAACGGCGTCATCGGCATGACCGGCCTGCTGCTCGACACCCGGCTGGAGGCCATCCAGCGCCGCTACGCCGAGACCATCCAGAACAGCGCCGAGCACCTGCTGATGGTGCTGAACGACATCCTCGACTTCTCCAAGCTGGAGGCCGGCGCGGTGGAGCTGGAATCCGTGCCCTTCGTGCTGGAAAGCGAGATCGCCACCATCGTCGAGCTCTTCGCCCCCAAGGCCGCGGCGCGCGGGGTGGAGATCATCGTCTCCCTGCCGCACGACCTGCCGCGCCGCGTGGTGGGCGACCCCGGGCGCTTCCGCCAGGTGCTGTTCAACCTGGTGGGCAACGCGGTGAAGTTCACCGAGGCCGGCTGGATCCAGCTGCGGCTGGAGGCCGAACCCCTCGGCGCGCGGCGCGGCTGGATGCTGATGTGCCACGTCGAGGACACGGGCATTGGCATTGACCCCGCCCAGGTGCCGCACCTGTTCGAGCGCTTCACCCAGGCCGATGCCAGCACGCGCCGCAAGTTCGGCGGCACCGGGCTGGGCCTGGCCATCTGCCGCCGCCTGGCGGAGGAGATGGGAGGCGGCATCGAGGCCGGCCCGCGCGACGCCGAGAAGCCGCGCGGCGGCGGCAGCCGCTTCACCTTCCGCGCCCGCTTCGCCGCCCCCGCCGGCCCGCAGGAGGCGCCGGCCGAGCCCGGCCTGGCCGGGCTGCGCGTGTTGGTGGTGGACGACCTGTCCCTCAACCGCGAGATCATGGCCCGCCAGCTGGCATCCATGGGGGCGGAGGCGGTGACGGCGCCGGACGGCCCCATGGCGATGGGCCACCTGCTGGCCGCCGCGCGCGATGGCCGCCCCTTCGCCGTGGCCGTGCTGGACGGCCAGTTGCCCGAGGGCACGGGGGTGGAGCTGGCGCGGCGCATCCGCGGCGCCGAGGGGCTGGCGCAGCCCGCCCTGGTGCTCTGCACCTCCGGCGCCGGGCTGTCGCGCGCGCAGCCGGAGCCGGGGCTGGTGCAGGCCACCCTGCTGAAGCCCGCCCTGCCGGCGCGGCTGCGCGACGCCATCCTGCACGCCATGGCCCCGCCCGCCGCGGAGCCGGAGCAGCCGCCCCCCGCGCCGGCGCCCACCGGCGAGCCGGTGCGCCGGGTGCTGCTGGTGGAGGACAACGCGACCAACCAGCTGGTGATGAAGTCCATCCTGGCGCGCGCCAACTGCCACGTGGACGTGGCGGTGGACGGCCAGGAGGGCGTGGCCGAGGCGCAGGCCCGCCCCTATGACGTGATCCTGATGGACCTGCAGATGCCGGTGATGGACGGGCTGGAGGCGACGCGCCGCATCCGCGCCGGGGCCGGGCCGAACCGGCGCACCCGCATCATCGGCCTGACCGCCGCGGTGGGGCCGGTCTTCGAGCAGCAATGCCGCGCGGCGGGCATGGACGACTACCTGGGCAAGCCGGTGCAGCGCGCCGCGCTGCTCGCCCGGCTGGGGCTGACCCTCCCGCCCGTCGAATGACGGGCGGGAGGGTCTTTGCCGTGCCCTCAGCGCGGCGGCCCCTGGCCGCCGCGACGCCGGGCGG
>JBEQBS010000161.1:0-7123 GCA_041639675.1 Rubritepida sp.
CGCCCCCACCGCCAGGGAGGCCGCGGCGCGGCCGCCCGCGCGCTACCGCGCCCGCGCCACCAGCTGCCGCAGCGCCGGCAGGTCCACCGCGCCGGGCACCAGCGTCTCACCCACCACCAGGGCCGGCGTGCCCTGGATGCCCAGCTGCTGCGCCAGCGCCAGGTTGGCCTGGATGCGGCGCGCCACCGCCGGGTCGTCCATCTCGCGCCGCAGCCGCGGCCAGTCCAGGCGCAGGCGCTCGGCCTCGCGGCGCAGCACGGGTTCGGTCGGTTCCTCGCGCAGGCGCAGCAGGGCGTCGTGCAGCTCGGCGTAGCGGCCCTGGCGCTGCGCGGCCAGCAACGCGCGCGAGGCCAGCACGGAATTGGGGCCGAGGATGGGGAGGTCGAGCATCACCACGCGGATGTCGCGGTCGGCGGCCAGCAACTGCTCCATCACCGGGTGCAGCTGCTTGCAGTAGCCGCAGCGGGCGTCGAAGAACTCGGCGATGGACAGGCGGCCCTGCGGGTTGCCCTTCACCGGCAGGGTCGCGTCCTCGAACAGGGCGGGGCGGGCGGCGCGCAGGGCGGCGGATTGCGCCGCCTCGCGTTCCCGCGCCTCCGCCTGCTCCAGCGTGGCCAGGGCGTCGCGCAGGATGGCGGGGTCCTCGCGCAGGGCGTTGCGCAGGATCGCCAGCACCTCCTCGCGCTGCTGGGGGGAGAGGCCCTGGGCCAGGGCGCCGGCTGGCAGCAGGGAGGCGAGGGCGAGAAGGGCGCGGCGGGTCATGCGTGCCTTCCTGCACCCCGGCGCCGGCTTCCGGCAAGGGCGCGGTTGCCGGGTGCCCCCATCCGGGGCATGAGACGCTGGCCATGAAGACGCGCCCCCTCCCCGCCCTGCTGCTCGCCGCCCTCGCGCTCGCCGGCTGCGAGACGGCGCAGAACGTCACCGCCTCCGTGCTCGGCGCCTCGGTGCAGGCGGGGCAGCCGGGCTTCGTGCGCGGCTTCCTGGGCGGCGTGGCGGCCGAGGAGCCGCTCGCCGCCGCCACGGCGCGCGAGGTGCTGGCGGCCGGCGGCACGGCGGTGGATGCCGCGGTGGCGGCGGGCTTCGTGATGAGCGTGACCCTGCCCTCGCGCGTCGGGCTGGGGGGCGGCGGGGCCTGCCTGGTCTTCAACCCCCGCCGCGGCGACGTGGACGCGGTGATGTTCGAGGCCGGGGCCCGCAGCGCCCCGCCCGCCGGGGCGGACCGGCCGGCGGCGGTGCCCATGCGGGCGCGCGGCCTGTATGCCCTGCACACCCGCCAGCCCGCCGGCCGCCCCTTCGAGGAGCTGCTGGCCCCGGCCGAGCAGCTGGCGCGCTTCGGCGCCCCCGTGTCCCGCGCCCTGCACGCGGACATCGTGGCGGTGCAGGGGCCGCTCTTCGCCGACCCGCTGGCGCGGCAGGTGTGGTCCCGCAACGGCGCGGCGGTGCCGGTGGGCGAGCGCGTGGCGAACCCGGCCCTGGGCACCACGCTGACCGCGCTGCGGACCCAGGGCGTGGGCGACCTGCACCAGGGCCAGCTGGCGCGGCGGCTGGAGGAGGCGATGCCCCAGGCGGGCGGCGGCGCCATCGGCGCCTCCGAACTGCGCCCCGCCCTGCCGCGGCTGCTCCAGGCCACCACCGTGGCGGCGCGCGGCGGGGACCGCGTGTCCTTCCTGCCGGAGGGCGGGCAGGCGGCGGCGCAGGCGTTCCAGGCGCTCCAGGCCGGGCAGCAGCCCGCGCCGGTGCCGGGGCCGCTGCCGGCCTCCGCCGGGCTGGTGGTGTTCGACCGCACGGGCATGGCCGTGTCCTGCGCGTTTTCCATGAACAACCTGTGGGGCACGGGGCGCGTGCTGCCGGGGCTGGGCTTCATCCCGGCCGCGGCGCCCAACATGGGGCGGGTGCCGGCGCCGGTGCTGGCGGCGGGCATCGGCTGGAACCCCAACCTGCGCGCCTTCCGCATGGCCGTCGCGGGCTCGGGCCAGGAGGGGGCGGCGCTGGCCGTCGCCGGGCCGCTGGCGGCGGGCATGCTGTCCAACGCCGATGGCGCCACGGCCATGGGGCAGTCGCCCGCGCCGGGGCGCACGCAGCTGGGGCTGTGCCCGCGCTACCTGCCGGGGTGGGAGCAGCTCTGCACCACCATGACCGATCCGCGCGGGGCCGGCGTGGCGCTGGGCGCCACCGATCGTTAGGAGGGGCCGATGAAGGTGGGGCGCGGCGCGCTGTCGCCGCCCTTCCTGGTGATGGACGTGATCGCCGCCGCCAATGCGCGGGAGGCGACGCATCCGGGCGTGATCCGCATGGAGGTGGGCCAGCCCGGCCAGGGTGCGCCGGCCGGCGCGGTGGAGGCCGCGGCGGCCGCCATGCGCTCGGGCCAGGCGCTGGGCTACACGGAGGCCTTCGGGCTGCCGGAACTGCGGGAGCGGATTTCGCGCCACTACGCCGCGGCCTACGGGCTGGCGGTGCCGGCCGCGCGCATCGCGGTGACGGTGGGGGCCTCGGGCGGCTTCCCGCTGGCCTTCCTGGCCGCCTTCGACCGCGGGGACCGCGTGGCGATGGCCGCGCCCTTCTACCCGCCCTATGCCAACATCCTGGTGGCGCTGGGCATGGAACCCGTGCTGCTGGAATGCGGGCCGGACACCCGCTTCCAGCCCACGGTGGCGATGCTGGACGCGCTGGACCCGCGCCCCGAGGGCGTGGTGGTGGCCAGCCCCTGCAACCCCGCCGGCACCATGCTGCCCCCGGACGAGCTGCGCGCCATCGCGCAATGGTGCCACCGCAACGGGGTGCGCCTGGTCTCGGACGAGATCTATCACGGGCTGTCCTGGGGGACGGTGGCCGAGAGCAGCGCGGCTTCGTTCAGCGACAGCGCCATCGTGGTCAACAGCTTCTCCAAGTACTGGTCCATGACCGGGTGGCGCGTGGGCTGGCTGGTGCTGCCGGAGGAGCTGGTGCGCCCCGTGGAGTGCCTGGCGCAGAACATGGTGATCTCCGCGCCCCACGTCGCGCAGGTGGCGGCGCTGGCGGCGATGGACTGCACGGCGGAGCTGGAGGGGCGCAAGGCGGCCTATGCGCGCTCGCGCGCGCTGCTGCTGGAGGGGCTGCCCTTCCGGCGCATCGCCCAGGCGGATGGGGCCTTCTACCTGTGGTGCGACGTGTCGGCGCTGACCGATGACAGCGTGGCCTTCTGCCGCGCGATGCTGGAGGGCGCCGGGGTGGCGGCGACGCCGGGGGTGGATTTCGACCGCGGCCGCGGGGGGCGCTTCCTGCGGCTGAGCTATTGCGGGGATGAGGCGGCGATGGCCGCGGCGCCGGGGCGGATCGCGGGGTGGCTGGCGGGGGTTTGACGGCGCAGCGGGACGCCCGCACCGTCGCGGCCTGACATCCGGGGAATGGGCGTGGCGAAGGACGGGCTGGGCGCGGCGGTTTCCGCCTATGGGGCGGCCGTCAAGGCGAAGCTGGCCAACCCCGCCGCCACCGGCGACCCCGAGGACCAGCTGCGCGGCCCGCTGGAAACGCTCGTCGCGGCGCTGGCCGCGCTGAATGGCCATCCGCCCGGCCAGGTGGTGCTGACCGGCGAGGTGTCGCTGGCCGAGCGCCGCTCCCGCCCCGACTACGCCGTGGCGGTGAACCGGGCGCTGACCGGCTTCATCGAGGTGAAGGCACCCGGCAAGGGCGCCGACCCGCGCCGCTTCACCGACCGGCACGACAAGGCGCAATGGGAACGCCTGCGCTCCCTGCCCAACCTGCTCTACACCGATGGCGAGGCGTTCGGCCTGTGGCGGGACGGCGCGCATGTCGCCACCGCGCGCCTGTCCGCCCCGCCGGGCGAGGCCGGGGCGAAGACGGCGGCAGGCAGCGACCTGCCGGCGCTGCTGGGGGATTTCCTTTCCTGGACGCCCATCGTGCCGCGCACAGCGCCGGAGCTGGCGGCGGTGACGGCGCGGCTGTGCCGCCTGCTGCGCGACGAGGTGGCGGAGCAGCTGAAGGCCGGCAACGACGCCTTCCGCGACCTGGCGACCGACTGGCGCAAGCTGCTGTTTCCCGAGGCGTCGGACGAGCAATTCGCCGATGGCTACGCCCAGGCCGTGACCTTCGGCCTGCTGATGGCCCGCGCCCAGGGCATTCCGCTGGACCACGGCGTGGATGCGGCGGCGAAGGCGCTGGGGCGCAGCGCCACGCTGATCGGCCGCGCGCTGGCCTTGCTGACGGAAAGCGAGGCGAACCAGGCGGCGCTCGCCACCTCGCTCGGCACCATGCTGCGGGTGCTGGCGGTGGTGGACTGGGCGACGCTGGAGAAGGGCCGGGCGGAGACCTGGCTGTATTTCTACGAGGATTTCCTCGCGCTCTACGACAACGCGCTGCGCAAGCGCACGGGGTCCTACTACACGCCGCCGGAGGTGGTGGCGGCGATGGTGCGCCTGGTGGACGAGGCGCTGCGCGACCCCGCCTGGTTCGCACTGCCGCGCGGCCTGGCGGAGGATGGCGTGACGGTGGTGGACGGCGCGCTGGGCACCGGCACCTTCCTGCTGGGCACGCTGGGGCGCATCGCCGCGGGGGTGGAGGCCGATGAGGGGCCGGGCGCGGTGCCCGGCGCGGTGAAGGCGGCGCTGGGGCGGCTGATCGGCTTCGAGATGCAGTTCGGACCCTTCGCGGTGGCGCAGCTGCGGCTGGTGGCGGAGGCCGCGCGGCTGCTGCGGCTGAACGCGCCCGACCCGCGCCTTTCCCCCCGGCTGCACGTGACGGACACGCTGGGCGACCCGGCGGCGGAAAGCGACTACCTGCCCGCCATCTTCAAGCCCATCGCGGAATCGCGGCGGGAGGCCAACCGCATCAAGCGGGAGGAGAAGGTGCGGGTGGTGCTGGGCAACCCGCCCTACAAGGAGAAGGCCAAGGGCCGCGGCGCCTGGGTGGAGACGGCGCTGCTGGGCGACTGGATTCCCCCGCCCAGCTGGGGTGTCTCCGCCCATGCCAAGCACCTGCGCAACCTCTACGTCTATTTCTGGCGCTGGGCGGCGCGGATGGTGTTCGGGCGGGAGGCGGAGGGGCATGGCATCGTCTGCTTCATCACCGTGGCGGGCTTCCTGAACGGGCCGGGCTTCCAGCGCATGCGCGCCGATTTGCGCACAAGCTGCGACGCGATCTGGGTGGTGGATTGCTCGCCCGAAGGGCACCAGCCGGAGGTGCCGACGCGCATCTTCGAGGGGGTGCAGCAGCCGGTGTGCATCGTGCTGGCGCTGCGCAAGGCGGGGCATGCGGCGGGCGGGCTGGCCCGGGTGCGCTTCCGCCGGCTGCCGGCCGGGCCGCGGGCGGGGAAGTTCGCGGCGCTGGCGGCGCTGGGGCTGGGCGGGGAGGACTGGCAGGAGGCGCCGGCCGAGGCGCGGGCGCCCTTCCTGCCGGAAGCCGGCGGCGACTGGGGCGGCTGGCCGGGGCTGGAGCAGCTCTTCGCCTGGAACGGCTCCGGCGTGATGACCGGGCGGACCTGGGTGATCGCGCCGGATGCAGAGAGCTTGGAGCGGCGTTGGGCGCGGCTGCTGGCGGAGACGGACCCGGAGAAGAAGGAAGCGCTGTTCCATCCGCATCTGCGCGGCGGGCAGCCGGGCGATCGGCACGCCGCGAAGCTGGTGACGGCGATGCTGCATGGACACCCGCATGAGCCGTTGCCGGTGGCACGGGCCAAGGGAAAGGCCGCGCCGCCGCTGCGCTACGGCTTCCGGTCCTTCGACCGGCAATGGATCATCCCGGATAACCGGCTCATCAACCAGGCGAACCCGACGCTGTGGCAGTGGCATGGGCCGGGGCAGGTGTATCTGACGGCGCTGTGCGCGCACTCCCCGGAAAATGGCCCAGCGCTCACCTTCACCGAGCTGATGCCCGACCTGCACCACTACAAGGGCAGCTTCGGCGGCCGGGTGTTCCCGCTGCTGGGGCCGGGCGGCGCCGCCAACATCGCGCCCGGCGTGCTGGCGGCGCTGGCCGCCGCGCTGGGCCGGCCGGTGGCGGGCGAGGAGGTCTTCGCCGTGCTGGCCGCCGTGGCGGCGCACCCGGCCTACACCGCGCGCTTCCGCGCGGAGCTGGTGCAGCCCGGGCTGCGCATCCCCATCCCCACCGACCCCGCCCTGTTCGCCGAGGCCGCCGAACTGGGCCGGGAGGTGGTGTGGCTGCACAGCTTCGGCACGCGCTTCGCCGATGCCGCCGCCGGCCGCCCGCCCGGCCCGCCCCGGCTGCCGAAGGAGCAGGCGCCCTTCATCCCGGCCGAGGGCGCCATCACCGGCATGCCGGAGACGCTGCGCCACGAAGGCACCGTGCTGCATGTCGGCGCCGGGCGGGTGGAGCGGGTGCCGGCGGCGGTGGCGGCCTATGAGGTCTCGGGCATGAATGTTCTGGACCAATGGTTCTCCTACCGGCGGAAGGACCGTTCGCGACCGATCATCGGCGACCGGCGGCCGCCTTCGGCGCTGGGGGAGATCCAGCCGGCGGAATGGCCGGCATCCTACACGACGGACCTGCTGGACCTGCTGCATGTGCTGGGCCGGGTGGTGGCGCTGGAGGGGCGGCAGGCCGAACTGCTGGCGCGCATCTGCGCCGGCCCGACGCTGGCGGCGGCGACGCTGCCGGCCGCGGAGGCATCCGCCCGCGCCCGCGCGCAGGATGCCCGGCAAGGCGGGCTGGATGTCTGACTGATGCCGGGGGCGCGGGGGGACGCTGTCCCCCCGCATCCTTGGTGCGCATGTGGCGGTTTTCCTTGACTTTCCCACCTATGTTCGTGTTGTGTTCATGCCGGTCTTCGCAGGAGCGCACGCCATGTCCCCTCCCCGCCCCGCCGCCGCCACGAAGGCCCTGCTCTTCGCCCGTGCCGTGCAGGCGGTGGGCGACGTGGTGCCGCGCGGCCGCCGCCCGGCGCGGCTGACGCCCCCCGTGCCCTGGCGCCGGCTCTCGGCGGAGGAGCGCGCCTTCATCGCCCCCATCCTGGCCCTGCATTGCCGCCTGGGCGAGCGCGGGCGCCCGGCCTTCCATGAGCCGATGGAGCGGCTGGAGGCCTGCCTGGACGCCGCCTGCCAGCGCCGGCCCTGGCGCGAGGCGCGCAGCCTGGTCGCGCCGCGCATGAGCGGGGACGCCATCCATCGCTGCT
>JBEQBS010000162.1:0-7117 GCA_041639675.1 Rubritepida sp.
CGGTGCGCATCGCCCGGCAGGGGGTGGTGGCGGGCATCGGCCTGTCGGCGCTGGCGATGGTGGCAGCCGCGCTGGGCTGGCTGCCGCCGGTGCAGGGGGCGCTGGTGCAGGAGGGCATTGACGTGGCGGTGATTCTGCATGCCCTTCGCGCGCTGAACGACGGAGGGAACCCGACATGCCGCAGGTGAAGCGCCTGGCCATCCTCGACGACTACCAGGGCGTGACCCTGGGGCTGGGGCCGTGGGAGCGGCTGGCGCACGTGGAAAAGACCGTGTTCCGCGACACCCTGGCGGACGAGGATGCCATCGCCGCGCGGCTGGCGGGCTTCGACGCCGTGCTGGCGATGCGCGAGCGCACGCCCTTCCCCGCCTCGCTGCTGGCGAAGCTGCCCGACCTGCGCCTCCTCATCACCACCGGCGAGCGCAACCGCGGCATTGACGCCGCCGCCTGCGCCGCGCGCGGCATCACCTTCTGCGGCACCCCCTCCTTCGGGGCGCCGACGGTGGACCTGACCTGGGGCCTGATCCTTGGCCTGGCGCGGCGCATCCCGGAGCAGCAGGCGGCGCTGCGGGCCGGCCAATGGCAGACCGCCATCGGCATGGGGCTGGAGGGGAAGACCCTGGGTCTGCTGGGCTTCGGCAAGCTGGGGCGGCGCGTGGCGGCGGTGGGCGCGGCGCTGGGCATGCGCGTCCTGGCCTGGAGCGCCAACCTGACGGAGGAGGCCGCGCAGTCCGGCGGGGCGGCGCTGGTGAGCAAGGAGGCGCTGTTCCGCGACTCCGACGTGGTGAGCATCCACTACATCCTGTCCGAGCGCTCGCGCGGGCTGGTCGGTGCGGCGGAGCTGGCGCTGATGAAGCCGGGCGCCCTGCTGGTGAACACCTCGCGCGGGCCGATCGTGGACCAGGAGGCGCTGCTGACGGCGCTGCACGCGGGGCGCATCGGCGGCGCCGGGATTGACGTGTACGACGTGGAGCCGCTGCCGGCGGGCCACCCCCTGCTGGCGGCGCCGCGCACCCTGCTGACGCCGCATCTGGGCTACTCCACCGAGGAGAATTACCGCGCCTATTTCGCCGGCGCGGTGGAGGCCATCGAGGCATTCGAGGCCGGCGCGCCCATCCGCGTCATCACCGGCTGATCCGCCCGGTTTCGCGCCGCTTCTGCCCAAGCCCTGGGCAAAGGCGGCGCGGCCGGCGCGCTTGGGCACCAAACCGCCGTTGCAAGCGGCAACCGCTCCGTCACATTCCGCGGCGTCCACGAACCCCTGGGGGATTCCGCCGCCATGAGCCTGCATCGCCGCACCCTGCTGGCCGCATCCGGCCTCCTCGCCACGCCGGCCATCGTCGCCGCGCAGGGCACGCGCGTCCGGATGGGCGCCTTGCGCCTGATCCACTCCATCACGCCCTGGTTCTACGAGCGCTTCATGCCCGAGGGCATGACGGTGGAGGTGATCCCGTTCGAGAGCCCGACCGAGGGCAAGAACGCGGTGGTGACGCGCAGCGTGGATTTCGGCGCCTTCGGCATCGCCGCCGGCATCCTGGGCGCCGCGGCGCGGGAGCCCGTGGTGGTCATCGGCTCGGCCTGCGACAAGGGCATGGCGGTGGTGGCGCGGCGCGACGGGCCCATCAACGCACTGGCCGACCTGCGCGGCCGCCGGGTAGGCATCTGGCCGGGCTCGACGCAGGAGGTCTTCATCCGCGAGCGCCTGCGGATGGAGGGCATGACCATCCGCGACATCCAGAGCATCCGCGTCAGCTTCAGCGAGATGCACGCCGCGCTCGCCCGCGGCGACATTGACGCCTATGTGGGCGCCGAGCCGGGGCCGGGCATCAGCGTCGTCAGCGGCATCGGCAGGATCGTGGAGTTCCCCTACTCCACGCCGATGGGCACGCTGAACATGATCTTCGCCACGCATTTCGAGACGACGCAGCGCAACCCGCAGCTCTGCGCCGCCATGATGCGCGTGCACCGCCGCGCCAGCGAATTCGCGCAGACCAACCGCGCCGCCGCCATCGAGATGGCCGTGGCCCGGCTGGGCATGAACCGCGAGGCGCTGGCGGTGAGCATCGAGAATGTCGAGCTGAACTGGCGCATGAGCCCGGAGATGATCGAACGCAGCCGCACCTACGCGCAGCACATGCTGGAATTGCAGCAGATCCGCGCCCTGCCCGACTTCGCCACCTTCTTCAACACGCGCTTCAGCGACGAGGAGGCGCGGGTTTCCTGATGCACGCGGCGCGGTGGCGTGCGGCGGCGCTCGCGCTCGCCGCGCCGCTCCTCTTCCTGGCCTTCTGGCACGTCTCCACCACGGGCCGGCCCTTCAGCCTGATCCCGCCCCCGCTGGAGGTCGGGCGCCAGCTCTGGGACCTGGCCTTCGGCGGGGTGTGGGACGACCTGTATTCGGCCACCCTGCTGGAGCACGCGGTGGCAAGCGTGTCGCGCGTCTATGGCGGCTTCCTGCTGGCCGCGGCCTGCGCCCTGCCGCTGGGCATGCTGATCGGCCGCATCGCGCTGGTGCGCGAGGCGCTGGACCCCACGCTGCAATTGCTGCGGCCGATCCCGGTGACGGCCTGGCTGCCGCTGGCGATGATCGTCTTCGGCATCGGCCCGCGCTCGGCCTTCTTCCTGGTCTTCCTGGGCGCCTTCTACCCCATCCTGGTCAACACGGTGTTCGGCGTGCGCAACGTGGAACCCCGCCTGTTCGAGGCCGCGGCGATGCTGGGCGTCAGCCCTTCGGCGGTGTTCTGGAAGGTGGTGCTGCCGGCCGCCCTGCCCTCCATCTTCACCGGGCTGCGGCTCGGCCTGGGCTTCGCCTGGGTGGTGATCGTGGTGGGCGAGATGACCGGCGTGCAGACCGGGCTGGGCGCCATCATCATGGAGGCACGCCAGCTGTCCCGCACGGAGATCGTCATCAGCGGCATGGTCGCCATCGGCCTGCTGGGCTTCGCCTCGGACGCGCTGGTGCAGGCGCTGGGCCGCCGCCTGCTGCGCTGGAGCCCCCAGCATGGTTGAGCAACCCCTGCTGAGCGTGGAGGGCGTGACGAAGCGCTTCTCCTTCAACGGCGCGCCCATCACCGCCCTGGAAGGCGCCAACCTGTCCATCGCCAAGGGGGAGTTCGTCTGCCTCATCGGGCCATCCGGCTGCGGCAAGTCCACCCTGCTGCGCATGGCCGGCGGCTTCGAGACGCCGAGCGAGGGCATGCTGCGCATGTGGGGCGCGCCCATCACGGCGCCCGGGCCGGACCGGGGCATGGTGTTCCAGGATTACGGCCTATTCCCCTGGCTGACCGTGGCCGGCAACATCGGCTTCGGCCCCGCCGCCCGCGGCCGCCCGCGCGCCGAGGTGCAGGCCACCACGCGCCGCTTCGTGGAGATGGTGGGGCTGGCGAAATTCGCCGACGCCTATCCGCATCAGCTTTCGGGCGGGATGAAGCAGCGCGTCGCCATCGCCCGCGTGCTGGCCAACGAGGCCGAGCTGGTGCTGATGGACGAGCCCTTCGGCGCGCTGGACGCCATGACGCGCGAGAACCTCCAGCGCGAGCTGCTGGAGATCTGGGCGCGCACGAGGCTGACGGTGATCTTCGTCACCCACGCCATCGAGGAGGCGATCCTGCTGGCCGACCGCATCGTGGTGATGTCCGCCGGTCCCGGCCGCATCGTGGCCGACGAGGCGGTGCCCCTGCCCCGCCCGCGCGACCCCACCAGCCCGGAATTCAACGCGCTGCGCCGGCGCTTCTCCGCCATGCTCGGGAGCCACCATTGAAGCCCGCCGACCGCCTGGACTACGCCGCCCCGCGGGACCGCGCGCCACGCCCCGGCCCGGATGGCGCGAAGGTGCTGGTCTTCTTCGTCGTCAACGTCGAGGAATGGGGCATCGAGCGGCCGATGCCGCGCCAGGTGCTGCCGGCGCCCACCAATGCGCCCGTCCTGCCGGACCTCGCCAACTGGGCCTGGCATGAATACGGCATGCGGGTGGGCTTCTGGCGCATCCTCAGGGCTTGCGAGGCGCGCGGCATCCGCCCCACCCTCTCCGTCAACGGCCGCGTGCCCATCGCCTATCCGCGCGTGGCGGCGGCGGCGCGCGATGCCGGCTGGGAGTTCATGGGCCATGGCTTCCGCCAGGTGCCCACCCACAGCCTGCATGACCAGGAGGGCATGGTGCGCGAGGCCGTGGCCGCCATCGCGGCCTGCACCGGCACGCCGCCCGTGGGCTGGCTCGGCCCGGGGCTGACGCAGACGCTGGAAACGCCGGACCTGCTGGCGAAGCACGGCATCCGCTACTGCGCCGACTTCGTGGTGGATGACGTGCCGGTGCCCATCCGCACCGCGCATGGCCCGCTCTGGTCCATGCCCTACAGCGTGGAGCTGAACGACATCCCCATGATGATGGTGCAGCACCACCGGGCGGAGGAGCTGCACGACCGCACGCTGGCGCAGCTCGACCGGCTGCTGGCGGAATCCGTCACCGAGGGCTGCAAGGTGATGGGCCTGGCGGTGCATCCCTACATCTCCGGCGTGCCGCACCGCATCGGCGTGCTGGAACGCACGCTGGACGCCATTGCCAGCCGGCCCGGCGCGGTGTTCGCTCAGGGCCGCGAAATCCTGGACTGGTGGGAGCGGGGATGATCGAGGGCTGGGCGGCGCTGGGCCGGCGCGAGCGGGACGCCGCCTACAACAACACCGAGGCCGTGCCCGACAGCGCCGCGCTGATCGAGGAGCGCGTCGCGGCCTCCGCCGCCTTCCGCGCCAGCGCCCGCGCCGCGCTGGACGTGGCCTATGGCGACACGCAGCGCGAGGCCTGGGACATCTTCCACGGCCCGTCCCCCACGGCGCCCATGCTGGCCTTCATCCATGGCGGCTACTGGCAGCGCAACCGGCGCGAGGATTTCGCCGTGCTGGCCGAGGGCGCGCTGGCCATGGGCTGGAACGTGGCGCTCTGCGGCTACACCCTGGCGCCCGAGGCGCGGATGGCGCGCATCTGCCAGCAGGTGATGCGCGCGCTGGATGCGCTGGCGCCGCGCCTGGCCGGGCCGCTGGTGCTGTCCGGCTGGTCGGCCGGCGGGCACCTGGCGGCCATCGGCGCCGGGCACCCGGCGGTCGGCGCCGCGCTGTGCATCTCCGGGGTGTACGAACTCGGGCCGATCCGCGACACCTACCTGGATGCCGCGCTGAAGCTGACCGACGAGGAGATCGCCGACCTTTCGCCGCTGCGCCGCCCGGCGGTGATGAAGCCGCACTGCATCGCCTATGGCGCGCGGGAGCTGCCGGCGCTGTGCCAGCATTCGCGCCATTTCCACGGCATGCGGGCGGAGGCGCAGGCGCCCGGCCCGCTGCTGCCCATCCCCGAGGCCGACCATTTCCGCGTGCTGGATGCGCTGCGCCGGCCCGGTGGTGCGCTGCTGCGCGCGGCCGCGGAGCTGCTGGCGTGACGCTGGACGACGCGCGCGCCCTGCCGCCGGGCGACGCGGTGCGCATGGCCCATGCCCGCATCGCCGCCTGGGACGACCCCGCGCTGTTCCTGCACCTGCGGCCCGAGGCCGAGGCGCTGGCCGAGGCCATGGCCGCCACCGGCCCGCTGGCAGGGGTGCCCTTCGTGGTGAAGGACAACATCGCGGTGGCCGGCCTGCCGATGACCGCCGCCTGCCCCGACTTCGCCCATGTGCCGGCCGAGGACGCGCCGGCGGTGGCGCGGCTGCGCGCGGCCGGCGCGGTGGTGCTGGGCAAGGTGAACCTGGACCAGTTCGCCACCGGGCTGAACGGCACGCGCTCGCCTTGGGGAACGCCGCGCAACGCGCGGGATGCGGCGCTGATCCCCGGCGGGTCGTCCTCTGGCAGCGCCTCCGCCGTGGCGGCGGGGATCGTGCCCTTCTCCCTGGGCACCGACACCGCGGGCTCCGGCCGGGTGCCGGCCATGGCGCAGGGGCTGGTGGGGCTGAAGCCCAGCCTGGGGCTGGTGCCGACGCGCGGCGTGGTGCCGGCCTGCCGCTCGCTGGATTGCGTGTCCGTCTTCGCGCATTCGGTGGCGGATGCCGCCGCCGTGCTGGCGGTGATCGCCGGGCCCGACGCGCAGGACCCCTATTCCCGCGCCGCGCCGCCGCATTGGCGCGCGCTGGAGGCGGCGCCGCCCGCCTGGACGCTGGCCGTGCCCGACGCGGCGCTGCTGGAGGGCTTCGACCTGTCCCCCGCCCTGGACCGCGCGCAGGAACTGGGCGCGCGGCTGGTGCCGGCCGACATCGCGCCCTTCCTCGATGTCGCGCGCCGCCTCTATGACGGCGCCTGGGTGGCGGAGCGCACCAGCGCCCTGCGGCAGCGCGTGACGCAGCGCCCCGAGACGCTGCACCCGGTGACGCGCGCCATCCTGGAAGGCGGCCTGTCGCGCCTGGCGGTGGACGCCTTCGACGACTTCCACGCGGCGGCCGAGGCGCGGCTGCTGGCGCGGCGCCTCTTCGCGGGGGCCGATGCGCTGATCCTGCCCACGGCGCCGGGCATCCCGACGCTCGCCGGGATGGCGGCGGACCCCATCGGCGCCAACAGCCGGCTGGGGCGCTACACCAACTTCGTGAACCTGTGCGACATCGCCGCGCTGGCCATCCCGCTCGGCGCCGGCGTCACGCTGGTCGGGCCCGCCTTCTCGGACGGGCGGCTCGCCGGGCTGGGCGCGGCGCTGCTGGGGGAGGCGCCGCCCGCCCCCGCCCTGGCGCCGGGCGAGGCGGAGCTGTTCTGCATCGGCGCCCACATGTCCGGCCTGGCGCTGAACCACCAGGTGACGGCGCTGGGCGGGCGCTTCCTGCGGGAGGCCCGCACCGTGCCGGAATACCGCCTGCATGACCTGGGCACGCGGCCGGGCATGCTGCGCGGCGCGCCGGGCGCGGCCATCGCCGGCGAGGTCTGGGCGCTGCCGGAGGCCGCCATCGTGTCCGACCTCCTGCATGGGCTTGCCCACCACACTGCCGGGCGCACCCTTGAGGCGCTCTGGTGGTGGCAGACGACCTACTTGAACTCCTGGGGTGACTCCGGGGCGATGGCGCTGCGCGCGCTGCGGTCACTGGTCTCCCACGTCCGAGCAGGGGCTCCACTCGAGGTGGCCGACGACACGGGCCAGCTGAGTACCGATGAGGCT
>JBEQBS010000163.1:0-7097 GCA_041639675.1 Rubritepida sp.
CGGCGCGTTGACGCGGACGGTGCGGCGGCGTAAACCGCGCGCACGCACGGTGGTGTAGCTCAGCTGGTTAGAGCACGGCACTCATAATGCCGGGGTCGGCGGTTCAAGTCCGCCCACCACTACCAGGCCTTCCTTCCGGCGGGCCCGCCTCCCGGATCGGTCACGCCGGGTCGAGGGGCGCAAGCGGGCCCTTGTAGGCCACCACCACCTGGTTGACCTCATCGCAGATGCCCAGCCGGTGGTTCTCCATCGTCTGGATGACGACACGCATGCCGGACGCGGTGGCAAGGTGCTGGGCGATGTCGAAGCCCCAGTCCACGGTGACGAGCGCCCCGTCGCCGACCGGGTTGCCATGGTATTCCGGCGGCGGCAGGTGCTGCACCTGGCCGTCCCGCATGCGGGCGCGCCGCAGGGACGGGTTGAAGCCGCGCACCACCGGCACGGTCATGATCGCGAGGCCACCGGCCTTCAGCGTCCGCGCGATCTCGCGCATCGCCGCGGCGGGGTCGAAGGCGTGCTCGAACACGTCCTGCGCGATGAACAGGTCGAACTGGCCATCGGCGAAGGTCTGGCGCTCGAGGTCCTGCACGAGGAAGCGGCCGCAGGGCAGCCGAGTCTCCGTCACCAGCGTGCCCGGCTCCAGCTCCGGCACGTATTGCGACGCCACGTAGCCGGGGCATTCCGCGGCGAGCGTGCGGCTGACGATGTCCCAGCCCGGCGAACTCTCATGGATGGCGAGCCTCCGCCACCCGGGCGCGACCAGGTGAAGGGCCCGCCACAGCGCGCGCTGGCGCGATGCGGAGCCGCAATGGGGGCATGCCAGCGTGCGCCACTGGCCCGGATTCCGCTGCTCGAAGACGACGTCGCGGTCACAGATCTGGCAATGCGCCGACAGGGTTTCGCTCATGACGGGCAAGGTCTCGCTCATGACGCGCAGGCTACATGACGCCACATTCCAAGGAAAGCAATCATCCGGGCGCGGTCGCCGCCCGCCGCCGGGGTATCCGCCGCCCGTCACGCGTCCGTGCGCACCGCCCCGATCAGGAACTCCCGGTTCCCCTCCGGCCCCAGGATGGGCGAGGGCTCCACCCCCAGCACGCGCCAGCCATCCAGCGCCGCCCACCAGGCCGCGATCTCGGCGCAGACCGCCTCATGCACCGCCGCATCGCGCACCACGCCGCCCTTCGCCACCGCCGGGCCGACCTCGAATTGCGGCTTGATCAGCGCGATCGCCCAGGCGCCCGGCGCGCAGAAGCCGAGTGCGGCCGGCAGCACCGTCCGCAGCCCGATGAAGCTGGCGTCGCAGACCAGCACGCCCAATGCCGGCAGCTCGCCGGGCTTGAGGTGCCGCGCGTTCACGCGCTCCATCACCGTCACGCGCGGGTCGTTGCGCAGCTTCCAGGCCAATTGGCCGTGGCCCACGTCCAGCGCATGCACATGCGCCGCGCCGTGGTGCAGCAGAACGTCGGTGAAGCCGCCGGTGCTGGCGCCCAGGTCCAGGCAGGTGCGCCCCGCCGGCGACAGGCCGAAATGCGCCAGCCCATGCGCCAGCTTTATCCCGCCGCGCGACACCCAGGGGTGGTCCTGGCCGCGCAGCTCCAGCGGCAGGCCCTCGGGCAGCACCTCGCCGGGCTTGTTGATGCGCCGCTCGCCCGAATAGACGAGGCCGGCCATGATGAGGGCCTGCGCGCGGGTGCGGGATTCGGCGAGGCCGCGCTCGACCAGGGCGATGTCGGCGCGTTGCTTCATGCCGCAGGGGCTCCGCCCCCGCACCCCCGCCAGGGGGCAGGGCCCCCTGGACCCGCCGACTGATGGGATTTCGCGGCAGGGGCAGGCCCCTGCCGCGAAATCCCATTGATGGGGTTCCGAGGGGCTTGCCCCTCGGCAGGGAGCGCGAGGGGCGGCGCCCCTCGCATCACGCCCGCGCGGCCAGCGCCTCGCGCCCCAGCGCGGCCAGCGCGGTCGTCACGATCTGCGGCGCGTTCAGCCCGGCCAGGTCGTATTGCTTGCGCGGGGCGTCGTGGTCCAGCCAGGTGTCCGGCAGGCACATGGGCCGCAGCTTCAGCCCGCGGTCCAGCAGGCCGTGCGTGGCCAGGTGGTGCATCACCAGCCCGCCGAAGCCGAGCATGGAGCCTTCCTCGATGGTGATGAGCACCTCGTGCTCGCGCGCCAGGCGCTCCACCAGCGCGGCGTCCAGCGGCTTGGCGAAGCGGGCGTCGGCGACGGTGGTGGACAGGCCGTAGGTGGCGAGTTCATCGGCGGCCTTGAGGCATTCCTGCAGCCGCGCGCCGTAGGAGAGGATGGCGACGGAGGTGCCCTCGCGCAGCACGCGCCCGCGGCCGATCTCCAGCACGGTGCCGCGCGCCGGCACGGGCGCCAGCCCGAAGCCCTCGCCGCGCGGGTAGCGCACACCGGAGGGGCCGTCGTCGAAGGCGGCCATGGTGGCGACCATGTGCGCCAGCTCCACCTCGTCGGCCGCGGCCATCAGGGTGAAGCCGGGCAGGCAGCCCAGATAGGCGATGTCGAAGGAGCCCGCATGGGTGGCGCCATCCGCGCCGACGAGGCCTGCGCGGTCCATGCCGAAGCGCACCGGCAGGCCTTGCAGCGCCACGTCATGCACCACCTGGTCGTAGCCGCGCTGGAGGAAGGTGGAATAGATGGCGCAGAAGGGCTTCAGCCCCTCGGTGGCCAGGCCGGCGGCGAAGGTGACGGCGTGCTGCTCGGCGATGCCCACGTCGAAGCAGCGCTTCGGGAAGCGCTTCGCGAAGATGTCGAGGCCCGTGCCGGCCGGCATGGCGGCGTTGATGGCGAGGATGCGCTCATCCGCCTCGGCCTCCGCCACCAGGGATTGCGCGAAGACCTTGGTGTAGGAGGGCGGGCCGGGCGGGGCCTTCACCTGCTCGCCGGTCACCACGTTGAACTTCACCACGCCATGGTACTTGTCGCCCGAGGCCTCGGCGGGCGCGTAGCCCTTGCCCTTCTGGGTGACGGCATGCAGCAGGAAGGGGCCCTGGTGGCCGGAGTCGCGCAGGTTGCGCAGCACGGGCAGCAGGTGGTCCAGGTTGTGGCCATCCACCGGGCCCACGTAGAAGAAGCCCAGCTCCTCGAACAGCGTGCCGCCCATCAGCATGCCGCGGGCGTATTCCTCCGCGCGCTCGGCGGCGCGGGCCAGCGGGGCGGGGAAGGCCTTGGCCATCTTCGCCATGAACTCCCGCACGCCCAGCACGGGGCGCGAGGAGATGGTGCGCGAGAGATAGGCCGACATGGCGCCCACCGGCGGGGCGATGGACATGTCGTTGTCGTTGAGGATGACGATGAGGTTCGACTTCAGCGAACCGGCGTTGTTCATCGCCTCATAGGCCATGCCGGCGGACATGGAGCCGTCGCCGATCACCGCCACCACGTGGTTGTCACGCCCCAGCAGGTCGCGCCCCACCGCCATGCCGAGGCCCGCGCTGATGGAGGTGGAGGAATGGGCGGCGCCGAAGGGGTCGTACTCGCTCTCGCTGCGCTTGGTGAAGCCGGACAGCCCGCCGCCCTGGCGCAGCGTGCGGATGCGGTCCCGCCGGCCGGTGAGGATCTTGTGCGGATAGGCCTGGTGGCCCACGTCCCAGATCAGGCGGTCCTTCGGCGTGTCGAACACCGCATGCACCGCCACCGTCAGCTCGACGACGCCGAGCGAGGAGCCGAGGTGCCCGCCGGTGGAGGAGACTGCGCTGATCGTCTCCGCCCGCAGCTCATCCGCCAGCTGCTTCAGCTGGTCGGAGGACAGGTTCTTCATGTCCGCCGGGATGCGGACGCGGTCCAGCATCGGCGTGGAGGGGCGGTCTTGCATTCAGGTCCTCCGCTCGACCACGTAGGTGGCGAGCTGGCGCAGCAGGTCGGCGCGGTCGTCGAAGGGGTCGAGGTGGCGCTGCGCCTGCTCGACCAGGCGCTCGGCCTGGAGGCGCGCGCGGTCGAGGCCGAGCAGGGAGACGAGGGTGGCCTTGCCGGCGCCGGCATCCTTGCCGGTGGCCTTGCCCATGTCCTGGGCGGTGGCGGTGGCGTCCAGCAGGTCGTCGGCGATCTGGAAGGCGGCGCCCAGCTCCCGCCCATAGGCGCCCAGCGCCATGCGCAGCGCGCCGGGCGCCTTGCCCAGCACCGCCCCGGCCTCGGCCGAGAACTCGATCAGCTTGCCGGTCTTGAGCAGCTGGAGGCGGCCGATCTGTGCCTCGTCCAGCGGCCTGGCGGCGGTCTCGGCCGCCATGTCCAGCGCCTGGCCGCCCACCATGCCGCGCGGGCCGGCGGCGCGGGCCAGCAGCCGCACCAGCTCGATCCGCACCGCGGGGTCGGGGTGGGTCTCCTCCCCGGCCAGGACGGTGAAGGCGTGGGTCTGGAGCGCATCGCCGGCCAGGATGGCGGTCGCCTCGTCGAAGGCCTTGTGGTTGGTGGGCTTGCCGCGGCGCAGGTCGTCATCGTCCATCGCCGGCAGGTCGTCATGGATCAGGCTGTAGGCATGCACCATCTCGATGGCGCAGGCCACGCGCAGCGCGGCCTCGCGCGAGACGTTGAACTGCCGCGCCCCTTCCAGCACCAGGAAGCCGCGCAGCCGCTTGCCGCCGCCGATGGTGGAATAGCGCATGGATTCGAACAGCCGCGCCTCGTCGCCCTCGGCGGCCGGCAGCAGCTGGTCGAGCGCGGCGTCAATCTCGCGCGCGGCCAGGGCCATGGCGCCGGGCAGGCCGGCGGTCACGTCGTCCATCACCCGGTGGCTACTCCACGTCCCGCAGGGAAAGGCCGGCCTTGCCCTCGACCACGGCCTGCACCTTGGCCTCGGCCTCGGCCAGCTTGCCCTCGCAATGGCGGCGCAGCGCCACGCCGCGCTCATACTCGCCGATCGCCTCGGCCAGCGTGCTGCGCCCGCCTTCCAGCGACTTCACGATGCCCTCGAGCTGCGCCAGCGCATCCTCGAAGGACAGGGCCTCGATCCCCGCCGTGTCGGTCATGACAATCTCCGCATCACGCCAGCATAATGGAACGGGGCGTGAAACCCAAACTTGGCCTCCGGGTCAAGATTGGGTCATGTGTCAGGCATGCAACAGGGCGCGCACATGGGCCGCCGTGCTCGCCGCCAGGGCGTGCAGGTCGTAGCCGCCTTCCAGCAGGCTCACCACCTTGCCGCCGCAGCATTCGGCCGCGACGGCGCAGAGCGCCTCCGTCACCCAGGCGAAGTCGCCCTCCGTCAGCCGCAGCTGCGCCAGGGGGTCGCGCGCATGGGCGTCGAAGCCGGCGGAGATGACCACCAGCCCCGGCGCGAAGGCGCGGATGGCGGGGATCAGCGTCTCCTGCCACGCCGCGCGGAAGGCCTCGCTGCCCGAGCCGGGGCGCAACGGCGCGTTCACCACGTTGCCGCAGCCCGTCTCCTCCGCCGCGCCGGTGCCGGGATAGAGCGGCATCTGGTGGGACGAGCAGAACAGGATGGAGGGGTCGTCCTGCACCACGTCCTGGGTGCCGTTGCCGTGGTGCACGTCGAAGTCGCAGATCGCCACGCGCGCCACGCCATGCACGGCCTGGGCGTGCCGCGCCGCGACCACGGCGTTGGCGAAGAGGCAGAAGCCCATGGGCCGGCGGCGCTCGGCATGGTGGCCGGGCGGGCGGGTGGCGCAGAAGGCGCGGCGCACCTGGCCGGTGCAGACCTCGTCCACCGCCTGCACCGCCGCACCCGCGGCCAGCAGGGCGGCGCGGGCGGAATGCGCATTCATCAGCGTGTCGCCATCCAGCGGCACGCTCTCGCCCTCGGCGGGGCGGATGCGCAGGATGGCCTCCACGTAGTCGGGCGGATGCACGCGCTCCAGCTGCTCGCGCGTCGCCTCCCCGGGCTGGTCGCGGATCAGCTCGGCGAATTCCTGGCGGTCCAGCGCCTGCCAGACGGCGCGCAGCCGGTCCGGGCTTTCCGGGTGGCCCTCGCCCATGTCGTGCAGGGCGCAGTCGCGGTGGGTGAGGTAGAGCAGGGCCATGTCAGGCCGCCTTCCGGCGCAGCACGAAGCGCAGGTGGCCCTCCTGCTCGCCCCAGGCCAGCAGCTCGTGCCCCGTCTCGGCCGCGAAGGCGTGGAAATCCGTCACCGCCGCCTGGTCGGTGGCCAGCACCACCAGCTCGGCGCCGGGGGGCAGGGCGCGCAGGGCCTTGTTGGCCTTCAGCACGGGCAGGGGGCAGGACAATCCGCGGACGTCCAGCGTGGTGGCTTCCTCCATCGGGCCATTGCACCACCCGGCGGGGCTGGACGGCAAGGGCCGTGCCGCCGCACCCTGCCGCCCATGCGGATCGGCCTGGACCTGGGCGGCACCAAGACGGAGATCGTGGCGCTGGACGCCGCCGGCAGCCAGCGCCTGCGCCGGCGCATCCCCACGCCCGGCAGCCAGGATGCGGTGGTGGATGCCATCCGCGCCCTGGTCGAATCGGCCGAGGCCGAGCTGGGCGCGCGCGGCACGGTGGGCATCGGCATCCCCGGCAGCCTGTCCCCGAAGGATGGGCGGGTGCGCGGGGCCAACAGCACCTTCCTGAATGGCGGCGACCTGAAGGCCGCGCTGGAGGCGGCGCTGGGGCGCCCGGTGCGCGTCTCCAACGACGCCAACTGCCTGGCGCTGAGCGAGGCGGCGGACGGCGCGGGGCAGGGGGCGGCCAGCGTCTTCGCCGTGATCCTGGGCACCGGGGTGGGCGGCGGCATTGTGGTGGACGGACGGCTGCTGGAAGGGCGCAACCGCATCGCCGGCGAATGGGGCCACACGCCGCTGCCCTGGATGACGGCCGCCGAGCACCCCGGCCTGCGCTGCTGGTGCGGCCAGCGCGGCTGCCTGGAAACCTTCCTGTCCGGCCCCGCCCTGGCGGCGGATGCCGATGGGCCGGGCGCGCGGGATGCCACGGCGCTGCCCGCGCGCACCGATGCCGCCGCCCGCGCCGCGCTGGCGCGCCACGCCGACCGGCTGGCCCGCGCCCTGGCGATGGTGGTGAACATCCTGGACCCCGAGGTGATCGTGCTGGCCGGCGGCCTGTCCAACATGGCGCATCTGTACGAGGAGGTGCCGCTTCTGCTGCCGCGCCAGGTGTTCAGCGACGTGGT
>JBEQBS010000164.1:0-7058 GCA_041639675.1 Rubritepida sp.
AGGCCACCCGCGACGGGCTTGAGGTCAAGATGCACGACCAGATGCGCGCGCTTGAACTGGTGGGCAAGCACCTGGGCCTGTTCCGCGACAAGGTCGAGGTGACGGGCGCCAATGGCGGTCCGATCGAGGTTGATGATGTCCGCGCCCGCATCGCTGGCCGCCTCGCTCGCCTCGCGCCCCCCGGCTGAGCGCGAGGCCATCCTCGCCGACCTCTCGGATGCCGAGCTGGAGGCGCTGGAGTGGGATTGGCCGTTCTGGGCGCGCCCGGACCAGCTCGCCCCGCCGGGCGATTGGAACACCTGGCTGGCACTTGCGGGGCGAGGGTGGGGCAAAACGCGCTCGGGCGCCGAATGGGTGCGCGGCATCAAGGCCAGCATCTCGCGCATCGCCCTGGTGGCCCCCACCGCCGCCGATGTGCGCGACGTGATCGTGGAGGGCGAGAGCGGCATCCTCGCCACCTCCCCGCCCTGGGACCGCCCGGTCTATGAGCCGTCCAAGCGCCGCCTCACCTGGGCCAACGGCGCGCAGGCCGCGCTCTACTCCGCCGATGAGCCCGACCGTCTCCGCGGCCCGCAGCACGGCGCCGCGTGGTGCGATGAGCTGGCCGCCTGGCGCTATCCCGAGGCCTGGGACATGCTGCAATTCGGCCTGCGCCTGGGCACCCACCCGCGCGCCATCGTGACCACCACGCCCAAGCCGGTCGCGCTGATCCGCAACCTGCTGCGCGACCCCGGCACCGTGGTGACGCGCGGGCGCACCCTGGACAACGCGGCCAACCTGGCGGCCACGTTCCTCACCGCCATCCAGCGCAAATACGCCGGCACCCGCCTGGGCCGGCAGGAACTGGACGCCGAGATGCTGGACGACGTGCCCGGCGCCCTGTGGACGCGCGCCATGCTGGACGCGCTGCGCGCCACGCACCGGCCCGACACGATGCGCCGCTGCGTCGTTGGCCTGGACCCGGCCGTCACCTCCGGCGAGGACGCGGACGAAACCGGCATCGTCGCCGCCGGCACCCTGGCGGACGGCACCGGCATCGTGCTGGAGGACGAGAGCTGCCGCGACACGCCCGATGGCTGGGCGCGGCGCGCCGTCGCGCTCTATCACCGCGTCAAGGCGGACCGCATCGTGGCGGAGGTCAACAACGGCGGCGACCTGGTGGAGGCCGTGATCCGCACCGTGGATCGCAGCGTGCCCGTGGTCAAAGTCCACGCCTCCCGCGGCAAGGCCAAGCGCGCCGAGCCCGTGGCGGCGCTCTACGAGCAAGGCCGCGTGCGGCACCTGGGGGCATTTCCGGCGATGGAGGATCAGATGTGCGCCTTCACCGCCGATTTCGACCCGGCCAAGGCCGGCTACTCGCCTGACCGCATGGACGCGCTGGTGTGGGCCCTGACCGACCTGATGGTGGAGCCGCAGCCCGCCGCCGCGGCCGTGCGGCCCCTGCGCCTGTGACCGCCACCGTCCGCGACCTGGGGCCGGAGATGGCCCGCATGCAGCCCGCGCTGGCGCTGGTGGATGCCCTGATGGGCGGAACCTTCGCCATGCGCGCCGCCGGCAAGGCCCACCTGCCGCAATGGCCTGCGGAGGAGCCTGAGAGCTGGCGCATGCGGCTGGACACCGCCACCCTGTTCCCCGCCTACGCCCGCACCGTGTCCGTGCTGGCCGGCAAGCCGTTCTCCAAGTCCGTCACCACCACCGACGACCTGGCGCCCGCCGTGGCCGACCTGCTATTCGACGTGGACCTGGAGGGGCGCAACCTGCACGCCTTCGCGGCTGCGCTGATGGAGGATGCGCTGGCGCGCGGCATGGCCGGCATCCTGGTGGACTGCCCGCCCAACCCCGGCGCTCGTTCGGTGGCGGAGGAACGTGCGGCCGGGCTGCGGCCTTACTGGGTGCATGTGCGCGCCGGCGACATCCTGGGTTGGCGCGCCGAACGCCGCGGCGGGGCGCGGGTGCTGACGCAACTGCGCCTGCTGGAAACGGTGGATGAGCCGGACGGCCCCTGGGGCAGCCGGTGCGTGCCGCAGGTGCGCGTGCTGGAGCCCGGCCAATGGAGCACCTGGCGCCAGCGGGACGATGCCAAGCGCGAATGGGTGCTGCACGCCGAAGGCGTCACCACCCTGGACGTGATCCCCTTCGTGCCGGTCTATGGCCGGCGCCTCGGCTACATGCACGGCGAGCCGCCCATGCTGGAGCTGGCCCACGCCAACGTGGAACACTGGCAGGGCAAGAGCGACCAGCAGACCATCCTGCACGTCGCGCGCGTGCCCATCCTGTTCGCGCGCGGCCTGGGCGAGACGACGCTGGCGGTGGGGGCGGGGGCCTTCATCAGCTCGGGCGCCGAACACGCCGAACTCCGCTACGTGGAGCATTCCGGCGCGGCCATCGAGGCCGGGCGGAAGTCCTTGCTCGACCTCGAGGACCGCATGCGCCAGATCGGCGCGGAGCTGCTGGTGATAAAGCCGGGCAACACCACCGTGGCGCAGACGGTGGCCGACAACGAGCCGGGCATGTGCGACCTCCAGCGCATCACCGAGGCCGTGGAGGACGCGCTGGATACCGCGCTGGCCCTGACGGCACAGTGGATCGGCGCGCCCGAGACGGGCCGCGTTTCGCTCTACAAGGATTTCGGCGCCGCCACCCTGGCCGAGGCATCGGCCGCGCTGCTGGTGGCGCTGCACGGCGCGGGCGGGCTGTCGCACCCCACGCTCATTAACGAGCTGAAGCGCCGCGGCATCCTGGCCCCCGAAGTGGACCCCGCCAACGAGCGGGCCGCACCGGCGCCCGCCACCTGACGACCTTGCCCACGGCGCGGATGCGCCAAGGGCGCCACCGGGGCGGATGCCCCTCCCTGCGGGCGGATGCCCGGAAAGCACCACCATGAAGCTCAAGCTCGACGCCGAAGGGCGTGCCGTCCTGGCGGATGGCAAGCCGGTCTACGTGCATGACGATGGCAAGGAGGCGCCGTTCGACGCCGCCGCCGCCGTCGCCGCCATTTCCGCCCGCAACGCCGAGGCCAAGACCCACCGGGAGCGCGCCGAGGCCGCCGAAGCCAAGCTCAAGGCCTTTGACGGCATCGAGGATGCCGAGGCCGCCCGCCGCGCCCTGGGCGTGGTGAAGAACCTGGACGACAAGAAGCTGGTGGATGCCGGCGAGGTCGAGCGGGTGAAGGGCGAGGCCATCCGCGCCGTCGAGGAAAAATACAAGCCCGTGGTGAAGAAGGCCGAGGCCCTGGAGGCGCGGCTGCGCGACGAGGTGATCGGCGGGTCCTTCGCCCGGTCCAAATACATCGCGGAGAAGCTGGCCGTTCCCCTGCCGATGGTCGAGGCGACCTTCGGGCAGCACTTCACCCTGGACGGCGACCGGCTGCTGGCCAAGGACGCCGCCGGCAACCCGATCTACTCCCGCGAGCGCCCGGGCGAGCTGGCGTCGTTCGACGAGGCGCTGGAGACGCTGGTGGGCGCCTCGCCCTTCCGTGACAGCATCCTCAAGGGCTCCGGAGCCAGCGGCTCCGGCGCGGGCGGCAATGCCGGCGGCGCGGGCGGCAAGGCCACGCTGAACCGCGTGGCGTTCGACGCGCTCTCGCCCGCTGCCCGCGCTGCCCACGTCAAGGCTGGCGGCACCGTCACCGACTGAGGCGCGCCCCGCGCGCCCGTGCTGGCCGATCCCCGGATGGGGGGAGGCGACCCGCGGCCGGATGGCCGCACCGCAACCACCCATCCCCCTAGGAGCATCCCATGCCCAACACCCTGACCGGGCTGATCCCCACCATCTACGAGAGCCTGGACATCGTGTCCCGCGAGCTGACCGGCGCCATCAACGCCGCCACCCGCGACACGGGCGCCGAGCGCGCCGCCGTGGGCCAGTCCATCCTGGTGCCCATCGCGCCCGCCACCGCCGCGGCCGACACCACCCCGGCCGTCACGGCGCCCAACACGGGCGACCAGACGGTGGGCAACGTGTCCATGCAGATCAGCAAGTCCCGCCACGTCGCCATCCGCTGGAACGGCGAGGAGCAGCGCGGCATGATCGGCGCCGGCACCTATGGCCGGCTGCTGACCAACCAGTTCGCCCAGGCCTTCCGCACCCTGGGCAACGAGATCGAGGGCGACCTGGTGCAGGCGGCGCAGCTCGGCGCATCCCGCGCCGTGGGCACGCCGGGCACCACGCCCTTCGGCACGGCGGGCGACCTGTCCGACGCGGCCGGCGCGCGGCAGATCCTGGACGACAACGGCGCGCCGCAGACCGACCTGCAGCTGCTGCTGTCCAACGCCTCCATGGCCAACATCCGCGGCCGCCAGTCCGTGCTGTTCCGCGTCAACGAGGCCGGCACCGACGCCCTGCTGCGCGACGGCGTGATCGGCCGCCTGGAGGGCTTCGACCTGCGCCAGACCGGGCAGGCGCGCGTGTTCACGCGCGGCACCGGCGCCTCCTACACCACCAACACGGCGGGCTACGCCGCGGGGACCACGCAGGTGACGCTCATCACCGGCACGGGCACCATCCTGCCCGGCGACGTGGTGACGTTCGCGGGCGACCCGAACGCCTATGTGGTGGCGGCCGGCATCTCCGCGCCGGGCACCATCACCCTCCAGGCGCCCGGCCTGATGCAGGCCATCCCGGCGGCGGCCACCGCGGTGACGGTGGGCAATTCCTACCGCACCAACGTCGCGTTCTCCCGGTCCGCGATGATGCTGATCGCGCGTCCGCCGGCCGCGCCGGTGGGGCCGGATGGCCGGCCGATGGACATGGCCGACGACGCCATGCTGGTGACGGACCCGGCGACGGGCCTGATGTTCGAGGTGGCGCTGTATCGCCAGTTCATGCAGCTCGTCTACCACGTGCGGCTGGCCTGGGGCGTGCAGTGCATCAAGCCGGCCCACGTCGCGCTGCTGCGCGGCTGAGCCCTGGCGCGGGTGGCACCTGTCGCCCGCGCACCCTGCAAGCCCGGAGGCACCCATGATCCCCACCATCCGCATTGCCGCCCCGGTGAGCGACGACAACCCGCTGGGGTTCGTCGTCGTCAACGAGGCCGACTTCGACCCCGAGACGATGGAGCGGTGGGAGGAGCCGAAGGGTTCCGCCGCGCTGACCGTGGCGCAGCTCAAGGCCGCGCTGGACGCCAAGGGCGTTCCCGTGCCCGAGGGCGCCAAGAAGGCCGAGCTGGTGGCGCTGCTGGACGGCGCCGCCTGACCATGGCGCTGACGGAAGCCCAGATGACCGACGCGCGGCGCTTCCTGGGCTACCCGCTCGCCGGCACCACGCAGCCGGTCACGGCCGATCAGGACACGGTCTACATGCGCTTCGGCATGGTCACGATGTCCCTGCACGCGCGCCTGACCTCCCTCTCCGCCACGGAAGAGGACGTGCTGGCGGGCTACCTGGACACGCTGCGCACGCTGGAGGCGGCGGTGCCGGAGGCCGGCGGCAACCTGGACACCGACCGCGCCGCGGTGTGGACCCGCAACCGCACCGAAGTCGCGGACCGCGCCGCGCTGCTGGACAGTTGGCGGCGCCGCCTGTGCGGCTTCATCGGCATCGCGCCCGGCCCCGGCCTGGGCGCGGCGAACCGGGTGGTGCGCTGCTGATGGACCACCTGCCCGACAGCTTCGCGGACCATCCCGAGACGATCGGGGAGCGCCGCGCCGAGCGCGCCGATGGCAACGCCATCGCCTGGACGCCGCGCGATGCGCTGATCTCCCTCCTGCGCGACATGGACGCCGACCGCATCACGCCGGCCGGGCTGTTCATCGCCTTCTTCGAGGAACCGGCGCCGGGCAGCACCCGCACCGGCTTCCGCAACGCCACGCGCTCGCCCATCGAGGCCATGGGCCTGATCGAGATGGGCCGCCAGCGGTTCTGGCAATCCTGATGGACGGCGCGCGCCTCGCCACGCTGGCCGGCCGCGGCTTCGCGCGTGCCGCCGCCCGCACCGGCCTGCCCTTCGACCACTACCGGCCGCTGGCCGCGCTGGAGCCGGTGTGCGAGCTGTCCCGCCTTGGCGTGGTGCTGGCCACCTTCGACAGCAGCCCGGGCTTCGACCTGCGCGGTGCCACCGCCCATGGCAAGCCGCTGCGCTGGGCCATCACCGATCCGGCTGCGCTCCAGCACGGCGACATCCTGACCGCGGGCGACCTGCGCGGGGAAACCTGCTTCGTGGCGGACCCCGGCGGGCTGGAGGCGCCGCTGGTGGTGCGCTGCAACGCCGTGCTGTCCCTGCTGCGCCAGCCCGCGCCGCCGCCCGGCGCTTCGGGCTACCGCGTCGAGGCCGCCGATGCCGTGGAGTTGCTGCGCGGCTGGCCGGCATCGGTGCTGCGCGCCTCGCGCGGGGCCGCACCCGAGACGGCTCTGCCCGGCCATGTGCCGGTGGGCGAGTGGCAGGTGATGCTGCCCCGGCTGGTGGAGGGCGTGACGCCGCACAACGGCGACGTGCTGCGCAACGCGGCCGGCACGCGCTTCGTGGTGATGATGGCCGAGGGCACGCACCTGGGCTGGCGCATCGCCGCCCGCACCCTGGCCAGCGGCTGACGGAGGCGTGATGGCCCACACCAGCATCACCCTGGCCATCCGCTGGCGGTGGTGGGCACGCGGACTGTTCGTGCTGGCGCGCATGCTGTGCGTCCTGCGCCGTCCTCGCGCCGCCCATGCCGTTGCCGCCTTCGCCATCGCGCATGGCGCGGCCTTCGAGACGCGCTGACGCCATGGACCTGCCCGCCGTGCTGGACGGCATCGCCAGCGGCCTGGCCGCCGCGCTCTATCCCGCCGGCACCGGCGCCGCATCGGCCATCGGCGCGCCCTGCGCGGTGTTCCCCGGCTGGCCGGATGGCACCACCCTGGACGCCGACCTCCTGCGCGGCGCCGTGCAGGTCAGCATCGCCCCGCGCGGCGGCATGGGCAGTGTCGAGGCGCGCGGCCTGGACGGCTGGCGCGCCTGCCCGCCGCCGGTGCCCACCATGACCGCCACGGTCAACGGCGCCAGCGTGACCTTCGCCGGCACCGGCGCGCCCGGCCTGATCGCCGGCATCCAGGAAGGCCCCCGCGGCTGGACGGCGCCCGCC
>JBEQBS010000165.1:0-6890 GCA_041639675.1 Rubritepida sp.
CATCACCGCCGCACCCCCTGCGGCGGCGGCGCAGACGGTGGCGCTGGCCAATGGCCGCGTGGAAGGGCGCATCTCCGCCCGCGGGCTGATGCTGGAGCAGCTGGTCCTCAAGGACTACCGCGAGACGGTCGAGCGCGATTCGCCGCTGGTGCGCCTGCTGGCGCCGCGCGGCATCCCCGAGGGCTACTTCGCCCAATGGGGCTGGACCGCCGCCGATGGCCGCACCGCCGTGCCCGGCAACGACACCGACTGGACGGTGAGCGGCGGCCCGCTCTCGGCCAGCACGCCCGTCACCTTCACCTGGGACAACGGTCAGGGCCAGGTCTTCGAGGCGCAGGTGAGCCTGGACGACAACTACATGTTCCAGGTGCGCCAGCGCGTCACCAACCGCGGCGAGCAGGCGGTGACGCTGCTGCCCTGGGCGCGCATCCGCCGCGAGCGCACGCCCGCCACCGCCGGCTTCTTCATCCTGCACGAGGGCTTCATCGCCGTGCAGGATGGCCGCCTGAACGAAGTCACCTACAAGACGGCGCGCGACAACACCGCCGCCACCCGCGGCGTGGGCTTCGAGGGCGAGGCCGCCGAGGGCTGGGCCGGCCTGTCCGACAAGTACTGGCTGACGGCGCTGACGCGGGTGGAGGACGGCACGCGCCTGCGCTCCGCCTTCCGCCACGTGCCGGAAGGCAATGTGGACCGCTGGCAGGTGGACGTGGCGCCGCCGGCCGCCGTCACCGTCGCGCCCGGCGCGTCCGACGCCTTCGCCACGCGCCTCTTCGCCGGCGCGAAGGAGGTTCGCCTGCTCGACCGCTACCGCGACGAGCTGCGCATCCAGGACTTCGACAAGGCGATTGATTTCGGCTGGTTCTACTTCATCACCAAGCCGTTCTTCTATGCGCTGGACTGGCTGTTCCACGCGACGGGCAATTTCGGCATCGCCATCATCATCTTTACCTTCCTGCTCAAGCTCGCCTTCTTCCCGCTGGCCAACAAGGCCTACAAGAGCATGAGCAAGATGCGCCTGCTCGGCCCGAAGATGCAGGAGATCCGGGAGCGCAACAAGGAAGACCCGGCGAAGATGCAGGGCGAGATGATGGCCCTCTACAAGTCGGAGAAGATCAACCCGGCTTCGGGTTGCCTGCCCATCCTGATCCAGATTCCCGTCTTCTTCGCGCTCTACAAGGTGCTCTTTGTCACCATCGAGATGCGCCACGCCCCCTTCTTCGGCTGGATCCGCGACCTTTCGGCGCCCGACCCCACCAACCTGTTCAACCTCTTCGGCCTGCTGCCCTTCACCCCGCCGGACTTCTTCCACCTGCCGGCCTGGGCGCTCATCATGGGCGTGACGATGTACCTGCAGCAGAAGCTGAACCCGCAGCCGCCCGACCCGATCCAGGCCAAGATCTTCCAGTGGATGCCGGTGATCTTCACCTTCATGCTGGCATCCTTCCCCGCCGGCCTCATCATCTACTGGGCCTGGAACAACCTGCTTTCCATCGCGCAGCAGGGCTGGATCATGCGGCTGGACAAGAAGCGCGCCGAGGCGGCGCTGACGCCGGCCCAGGGCGGCAGCCTCAAGCCGTGACGGACCTCCCGGCGGGCGGGCTGAGCGAGGCGCGCGACGCGGGCGAGCGCGCGGCCCTGATCGAGGCCGGGCGCCTGCTCTTCGCGCGCCCGTGGGACTTCCGCACGGCGACGCAGACGCTGGAGCACCTGCCGCCGCCCGAGGGGATCGAGGTGGCGCTGGCCGGGCGCTCCAACGTGGGCAAGTCCTCGCTCACCAATGCGCTGGCCGGGCAGAAGGCGCTGGCCCGCGTCTCCGTCACGCCCGGGCGGACCAAGCAGCTCAACTTCTTCTCCGCGCCCGAGGTGCCGCTGACGCTGGTGGACATGCCGGGCTACGGCTACGCCAAGGCGTCGAAGCTGGTGAAGGAGGACTGGCAGGGGCTGATGTTCGACTACCTGCGCGGCCGCCCCAACCTGCGCCGCGTGCTGCTGCTGATGGATGCGCGCATCGAGACCAAGTCCTCCGACCGCGCGGTGATGACCCTGCTGGACAAGGCCGCCGTGCCCTTCCAGCTGGTGCTGACCAAGGCGGACGGCGTGAAGCCGGCCGACCTGGCGAAGCGCCTGGCCGAGATCCAGGCCCTGGCCCGCAGGCACCCCGCAGGCCACCCGCTGGTCATCGTCACCTCGGCCGAGACGGGGCTTGGCATGGACGAGCTGCGCGCGGAACTCGCCGCCCTGGCTTGACGCGCGGCGCGCGGCTTCCGAAACAGGCGGCGACGACACGGGGACACGCCGCATGACCGACGCCGAGCAGACCATGGAATCCATGATCGGCGCCCTGCCCTACCTCAAGCGCTACGACGACCAGATCGTCGTGGTGAAGTATGGCGGCCACGCCATGGGCGAGGAATCCACCGCGCTGCGCTTCGGCCGCGACATCGCCCTGCTGGAGCAGGTGGGGGTGAACCCCGTGGTGGTGCATGGGGGCGGGCCGCAGATCAACGCCATGCTGGGCCGGCTGGGCGTGAAGTCCACCTTCGTGCAGGGGCTGCGCGTCACCGACCAGCAGATGGTCGAGGTGGTCGAGATGGTGCTGGCCGGCACCGTCAACAAGCAGGTGGCGGAAAGCATCACCCGCGCCGGCGCCCTGGCCGTGGGCATCTCCGGCAAGGATGGCGGCCTCATCCGCGCCCGCAAGGCGACGCGCACGGTGAAGGACCCCGGCAGCAACATCGAGCAGGTCCTGGACCTCGGCCTGGTGGGCGAGCCCGAGAGCGTGGACACCCGCGTGCTGCGCCTGCTGATCGGCGCCGACATCATCCCCGTCGTCGCCCCGGTGGGCGTGGGCGCGGATGGCACCACCTACAACATCAACGCCGACACCGTCTCGGGCGCCATCGCCGGCGCGCTGGAGGCCGAGCGCATGCTGATGCTGACCGACGTGGCCGGCGTGCTGGACGCCGACAAGCGCTTCATCCCCGAGATGACGGTGGCCGAGGCGCGCCAGGGCATCGCCGATGGCTGGATCGCCGGCGGGATGATCCCGAAGGTCGAGACCTGCATCTATGCCGTGGAGCGCGGCGTGAAGGGCGCGGTCATCCTCGATGGCCGCGTGCCCCACGCCGTGCTGCGGGAGCTGTTCACCGATGGCGGCGCCGGCACCCTCATCAAGCCGTGAGGGGCCTCACCCGCGCTGGATCAGCTCGATCTTGTAGCCATCCGGGTCCTCGATGAAGGCGATGAGGGTGGTGCCGAACTTCACCGGCCCCGGCTCGCGCGTCACCTTCACCCCGGCGGCGCGCATCTGCTCGCAGGTGGCGTAGATGTCGGGCACGCCGATGGCCAGGTGGCCGAAGGCGCTGCCCATCTCGTAGCTGGAAACGCCGTAGTTGTAGGTCAGCTCCAGCACCGTCTCGGTCTTCTCGTCGCCATAGCCCAGGAAGACCAGCGTGTACTTGCCGTCCGGCACGTCGTTCCGGCGCAGCTCCCTCATGCCCAGGTGGGTGGTGTAGAAGGCGACCGAGCGGTCGAGGTCGCCGACGCGCAGCATGGTGTGCAGGTAGCGGAAGCTCATCGGGGTGGTTCCTCCATTCCGAAGACGAAGATGCCGGCGGCCGCGGCGTCGCGCAGCGCCTGCGGGCCATCGGCCAATATGGTGCCGCCGGCGCCGATGGCGATGCCGCGCAGCCCGGCCGCTACGGCGCCCTGCACCGTGCGCGGGCCGATGGCGGGCGCATCCACCCGCATCTCCTGCCCCTGCTTGGGCAGCTTCACCAGCACGCCGCCGGGGCCTTCGCGGCGCAGCGCGGCGGCGCGGGCCAGCAGGGCGTCGGTGCCCTCGATGGCCTCCACCCCCAGCACCAGCCCCTGCTGCACCACCACCGCCTGGCCGATATCCTGCGCCGCCAGCGCGCGCAGCACGGCGGCACCCCGGGCCATGTCGGCCAGGGCGGCCTCGTCCGGCGGCGGGCCGGCCAGCAGGCCGGCGCCGGCCATCGGATCCTCCAGCAGGGATTGCGGCGAGACGACCTCGAAGCCCTCGCCCTCCAGCAGCGCCACAATGCCGCGCAGGAAGGCGTCGTCGCCCTTCAGCAGCGCCGGGCCCAGGGTCACCAGGGCCTGGCGCGCCCAGGCATCGGGCCACAGGCCCAGCATGGAGGGGCGCTTCGCCTGGCCCGCCATGGCGACGCGCCGCACGCCCTCGGCGCGCAGGCGGTCCAGGATGGCGCCTGCCGCGCCCGGGCGCTCGATCATGTGCGGCAGGTGCCTGTAGCGCGCGGGGTCGCAGAAGCCCTTGAGGCAGACGACGAAGACGCCGCCGCGGCGCGCCGCCGCCTCCGCCACCCGCAGCGGGAAGTCGCCCCCGGCGGCGAGGAGGCCGATGCGTCCGGTCGTCACAGGGCGCAGCCCGGTGGCGTGACGCGCGCGCGGGAGGGTCTCACCCCTCCTCCTCGTCGCTCCCGAACTCCGCGGTCATGCGGCCGGGGCGGATCAGCTCGCGCCGGCGCTCGCCGGAACGCAGGAAACCGATCACCTCCTCCACCAGCGCATCGCCGGCGAACTGCGCCTCGGCGGCCGAGAGGCGCTCCTGGAAGGTGCCGGGGTCGCGGAAGATCAGGCGGAAGGCGGCGCGCAGCGCGTGCAGGTTCTCGCGCGAGAAGCCGCGGCGGCGCAGGCCGATCACGTTCAGCCCCACCAGGCGCGCGGGCAGGCCGAAGGCGTTGCCGAAGGGCGGCACGTCGTTGGTCACGCCCGCCAGCCCGCCGATCATCGCCTGGCGGCCGATCCGCACGGTCTGGTGCACCGCCGCCCCGCCGCCGAGGAAGCAATTGTCCCCCAGCCGCACATGCCCGCCCAGCATCACGTTGTTGGCGAGGATGACGCCGTCGCCGACCACGCAATCATGGCCGACATGGGAGCACGCCATCAGCAGGCAGCCCTCGCCCACCACGGTCATGCCGGTGCCGCCGACGCTGCCGCGATGCACCGTCACGTGCTCCCGCAACTGGCTGCGCGCGCCGAGCTTCACCCCGGTCGGCTCGCCCTTGTACTTGAGGTCCTGCGGGGCGAGGCCCACCGAGGCGAAGGGCGAGAGCTTCGCCCCGGCGCCGATCTCCGTATGGCCCTCGACCACGTTGTGGGAGGAAAGCTCCGCCCCCTCGCCGATCACGGCATCGGCGCCGATGACGCAGAAAGGGCCGATGCTGGCGCCCTCGCGCACCACGGCGCCAGGGGCGATGATGGCGGAGGGGTGGATGCGGGCCGAGGCCGCGACGGCGTCCAACGCCATCACCGGTCGCGGATCATGGCGGCGAAGGTCGCCTCGGCCACGGTCACGCCGTCCACCTTCGCCTCGCCGGCGAATTTCCACACGTTCATCCGCCGCTGCGCCTTCTTCACGTGCACCCGCACCTGGTCGCCGGGCACGACGGGGCGGCGGAACTTCGCCCCTTCGATGGACATGAAGTAGACCAGCTTGCCCTTGGCCTCCGGCCCCAGCGTGGTGACGACGAGCGAGGCCGCGGTCTGCGCCATGCTCTCGATCAGCAGCACGCCGGGCATCACCGGCTCCTTCGGGAAGTGGCCCTGGAAGAAGCTCTCGTTCACCGTGACGTTCTTGATGCCCACCGCGCTGTCGTCGGGGCGGATCTCCACCACCCGGTCAATCAGCAGGAAGGGGTAGCGATGGGGAATCGCCTCCATGATCCCGGCGATGTCCAGGGCGCCCAGCGCCACGCTCTCACTCGCATCCATGGCGCTCAGCCCTCGCCTCCCTTGCCGCGGCGCGTCCCCGCCGCCAGTCGCTTCACCATCGCGATGCCGCGCAGCGCATCCTTGATCGGCTGCGCGGGCGAGCCGAAGACGTCCGCCCCCGGTTCCACGTCGCCGATCACGCCCGATTGCGCGGCGACCCGCGCCCCGTTGCCAACCGTCAGGTGGCCGGAGAACCCGGACTGCCCGCCCGCCTGCACATAGTCCCCGAAGCGGGTCGAGCCCGAGATGCCGACCTGCGCCACCAGCACGCAGCCCCGCCCGATGCGCACGTTGTGTCCGATCTGCACCAGGTTGTCCACGCGCGTGCCGGCACCCACCCGCGTCTCGCCCAGGGCGGCGCGGTCCACACAGGCATTGGCGCCGATCTCCACCCTGTCCTCCAGCACCACATGGCCCAGCTGCGGCACGGTGACGTAGCCACCCCTCTCGTCTGGCACGAAGCCGAAGCCCTCATTGCCCACCCGCGCGCCGGGGTTCAGCACCACCTGCGCGCCCAGCACTGCATGGCTGACGGAGGCATGGGCGTGCAGCCGGCAGCCCGGCCCCATCGCCACGCCATCCCCCACCACCGCATGCGGCCCGATGATGCTGCCCGCGCCGATCACCGCGCCCGCGCCGATGACGGCGAGCGGCCCGACCTCCACCCCCTCGCCCAGCATGGCGGAGGGGTGAACCACCGCGGTCGGGTGGATGCCTGCCGCGGGGGCAGGCGGCGGGTGCAGCAGCGCGGCGATGCGGGCGAAGGCCAGCACCGGCTTGGGGTGGATGATGGCGATGCTGCCGGGGGGCAGCAGCGCCGCATCCTCCTCGCCCAGCACCACGGCGCCGGCGCGCGTCGCGGCCAGCGCCTTGCGGTGCTTGCGGCCTTCCATGAAGGCCACCTCCTCCGGCCCCGCGACGTCGAGCGGCGCGACGGTGGCAAACCGGCGCGCGGGATCACCCGCGCTGCGCGCCCCGGCGGCGGCAAGCAGCGCAGCGAGCGGCAGCGGCCCTGCGGCGCGCCGGGGCGCTGGGCCTTGAGGTTCCTCACCAGCGTGGCGAGGTGGGCGAAGCCGCCGACCTTCCCGTAGGTCTTCGCCGCCTGCGCGACGTCGAGGTCGGTGACGGCG
>JBEQBS010000166.1:0-6813 GCA_041639675.1 Rubritepida sp.
GCTTTTCCGCCGAAGCGCAGCGCAGGCGGAAAAGTGGCGTGGGGCTCAGCGCATCTGCGGGTTGTCGAACTCCGGCTCGCGATAGCGGCGCAGCGCCGCCGCCAGGGCGCGTTCCAGGTCGCGCTTGTCGTCCGGGGCCAGGAAGCGGCCGATCTCCACCGCGCGCTGGCGGTGGCGCAGCACCAGCCGCTCATCGCCCTCCCAGCCCAGCTTCGTCCAGAAGGGGTCGAACTCGGCCTCCAGCCGGCGGCCGCCCTCCTGGCGGCGCACCAGCAGGCGCCCTTCCTCCAGCATCACCCATTCCAGCGAGCGCCGGGCATGGATGCGGTAGAGCGCCAGCAGGCCGATCGCCAGCCCCGTCTCCACCCCCGCGAAGACCAGCACCGGCCAGGCGCCCATCAGGGTGAACACCGTGCCGGTGAAGGTGAAGCCGGCCATCAGCACCCCGCACACCACGCGGAAGCCATGGTCATGCAGGCCCTGTGGCGGGCGGGTGCGGCTTTCGAACAAGGGGCTTCCGGCCATGCAGGCATCAGATAGAACGCTTTCCGTGCTGAAAACTCCCAAGGCCCCGCTGCACGGCACCGCCCAGGCCCCGCGCCGCGCCCGCCTGATGCCCCGCCCCCAGGCCGAGGCCTTCCTGCGGGCGCTCGCCGAGGCCAACCCGGCGCCGCAGACCGAACTGGACTATTCCAGCCCCTTCACCCTGCTGGTGGCGGTGGTGCTGTCGGCGCAATCCACCGATGCCATGGTGAACCGCGTCACCCCCGCCCTGTTCGCCGCCGCCCCGGACCCCGCGGCGCTAGCGGCCTTGGGCGAGGACGGGATCGGCCCGCTGATCCGCCGGCTGGGGCTGTGGCAGGCCAAGGCGCGCAACCTGGCGAAGCTGGGCGCGCAGCTGGTGGAGCGCCATGGCGGCCAGGTGCCCGCCACGCGGGCCGAGCTGGAGGCGCTGGCCGGCGTGGGCCGCAAGACCGCCAACGTGGTGCTCAACATCGCCTTCGGCGAGGAGACCATGGCGGTGGACACGCACATCTTCCGCCTGGGCAACCGCACCGGCCTGGCGCCGGGCCGCAACGTCCGCGCGGTGGAGGAGGCGCTGGTGAAGCGCTGCCCGCCTTCGATGCTGCGCGACGCGCATCACTGGCTGATCCTGCACGGGCGGCACGTCTGCAAGGCGCGCCAGCCGGAATGCTGGCGCTGCCCGGCCGTGGCCGCCTGCAACTACCGCGACAAGGTGCTGCCGCCGGCGGCGTAGGTCACGCCAGCGCCAGCGCCAGCGCCGCCAGGGCGATGCCGCCGGCCACCAGCGCCAAGCCCTTCATCACCACCATCCATTCGCCGAAGCCGCCCTCGGCCGGCTTGCGCCCGGCCTCCTTCGTCTTCCACTGCACCCGCAGATTGCCGATCCGCATGTCCTCGCGCGCCATCGCCCGCCCCTGTTCCGTGAGGGCCGGGACTTGGGGAGACTGCCTACGCATGTGACCGGCCAGCGGCGCGCCGCCCGCATGAGGACAGGACATGGCATGTGTGTCGGAAGCTGGGCAGACAGGCGCGGCCCCGCCGTGCTGGGGCCGAGAGGACGATCACGATTCCGTCACGGCGGATCGTGCCCTACAGCCCCACCGCCACGCGCTTGCTGTTGGAATCGCGCAGGTTGCGCAGCCGCGCCAGCGCCCAGAGCGGGAAGATGCGGCGATAGCCGTGGTAGCGCAGGTAGAAGACCCGCGGGAAGCCGGTGCCGGTGTGGTCCTCCTCGGCCCAGCCGCCATCCTCCTGCTGCCGCGCCATCAGCCAGGCGGCGGCGCGCCCCACGGCCTCGCCTTCCGCCTCGCCGGCGGCCATCAGCGCCAGCATGCCCCAGGCGGTCTGCGAGGCGGTGGAGGGGCAGGCGCGCGCCGCATCGGGCCGGGTGCCGCCGCGCTCGGGATAGGTGAAGCCGTCCTCGCCCCAGCCGCCATCGGGGTTCTGCGCCGCCTCCAGCCACCGAACGGCGCGGCGCATGGCGGGGTGGGCATGCGGCAGGCCGGCGGCGTTCAGCGCCGTCAGCGCGCTCCAGGTGCCATAGACGTAGTTCACGCCCCAGCGGCCGTACCAGGAGCCATCGGCCTCCTGCTCCCGCAGCAGGTATTCCACGGCGGCGCGGGCGGCCGGCATGTCCCCCTGGCCGATCTGCGCCAGCATCGCCAGGCAGCGGCCGGAGACATCGGCGGTCGGCGGGTCCAGCAGGGCGCCGTGGTCGGCGAAGGGGATGTGGTTCAGGTAGTGGAAGGTGTTGTCGGCATCGAAGGCCCCCCAGCCGCCGCCGCGCGACTGCATGCCCACCACCCATTCCGCCGCGCGGGCCACGGCGCCGTCGGTCTCGTCCCCGCCATGCTCGCGGGCGAAGCGGTCCATCGCCAGGGCCACCACGGCGGTGTCGTCCACGTCGGGGTAATGGGCGTTCTCGTACTGGAAGGCCCAGCCGGCGGGCTTGAGGTCGGGGCGCTTCCAGGCCCAGTCGCCCTGCACGTCGCGGATCTCGCGGCCCAGCAGCCAGCGCAGGCCGCGGCGCACCCGGGGCGCGGCGCCGCCGGCCTCCAGCAGCGCATGGGCGGCCAGCGCCGTGTCCCAGATCGGCGAAAGGCAGGGCTGGACGTACAGCTCGCCATCGGCACGCTCGTACACCAGCTTCTCGATGGCGGCCCAGGCGGTGCGCATGCGCGGGTCGTCCTGCGCCACGCCCAGGCAGTGGTACATCATCACGGCGTTGGCCATGGCGGGGTAGATGGCGCCCAGCCCGTCCTCGCCGTTCAGGCGCTCGGTGACGAAGGCCTCGCAGGCGGCCTCGGCCTTGGCGCGGTGGGTGCGGGGGAACAGGGCGCGGGCGCGGTGCAGCGCGCCGTCGAGGCCCTTGAACAGGCTGGCCCAGGGCTCGGCCTGGTGGGCGCCGCCGGGCCAGTCCTTCACGAATTCGGGCGGGGTGCGGAACAGCTCGCGGATCGTCGTGCGGGTGGGGTTCGCCGCCACCGGGCGATGCGCCATCACCACCGTCAGCGGCACCAGCACCGTGCGCGCCCAGTAGCTGATCTTGCTGATGTGGAAGGGGAACCAGCGCGGCAGCAGCATGATCTCGGGCGGCATCATCGGCACGGCGCGCCAGGGCACGACGCCGAACACCGCCAGCGCGGCCCGGGTGAAGACGTTGGAGCGCTCGGCGCCACCGGCCGCCAGGATGGCGTCGCGGGCGCGCACCATGTGCGGCGCCCCGGCATCGTCGCCGATCAGCTTCAGGGCGAGATAGGCCTTGACCGAGCAGGAGATGTCCAGCGGGCCGCCATGCACCAGCGGCCAGCCGCCATCCGCGCCCTGGATGCGCCGGAGGTAGCGGCCGATCCGCGCCTCCTTCTCCGGCTGAACATGGCCGAAGAAGTGGTGCAGCATGAGGTATTCGGCCGGGATGGTGGCATCGGCCTCCAGCTCGAAGACCCAGTGGCCGTCCGGGCGCTGGTGCGCCAGCAGGTGCGCCGCCGCGCGGTCCACCGCCTCGTCCAGCGCCGCGGCCCCCCGCAGCTCGCTCATCGCCCCGTCCTCACCGCCTCATGGATAGCACATTCCGGGCGCGGGCCGGAAGGGGGCGGGGCGCCGGCGTGCCATGTCCTCATCGCCGCCCCAGGGCCTCCCCCTTCCAGAAGCCGCCGCGCCCGGCCCATTCGGCGCGGGCGGAATCCAGCGTCCAGAGCAGGTAGAGGGCGGCCGTGGCGGGCAGCAGCAGCCCGCGCCAGGCGGGCAGGCCGTAGCGGCGCAGCATGGGCGCCAGGGCCAGCGCCATCATCGCCCAGGATGCCGCGCCCAGCGCCTGCGCCCAGCCGGAGGCGAAGAGCGCCAGCAGCGGCGGCGCCAGATACACCAGCGCCATGCCCAGCACGCAGCCCGCCAGCAGCAGCGGCGAGTAGCCGAGCTGCGCATAGGCGGTGCGCGCCACCATGGCGCGGATGGTGGACAGGTCGTCATAGGCGCGCAGGGACCGCACGCGTTCCGTCAGCCCCAGCCAGGTGCGGCCGCCGCACCTGACGCCCGGCCGATCCACGCCCTCAGGCTTCGCCTGCGGCCGATCGGGCGGGGCCTTCACCAGCGCCGCCAGGGCGCAATCGTCAATGATGCGGCCATGGATGGGGGCAAGGCCGCCGCGGGCCTCGAAGGTGGCGCGGCGCAGCAGCACGCAGCCCCCGGCGGCGGCGGCGGTGCGGGCACGGGGGTCGTTGGCCCAGCGGAAGGGGTAGAGCATGGCGAAGAAGAAGACGAAGTGCGGCACCGTCCAGCGCTCGGCCCGCGTCTCGCAGCGCAGCCTCGCCATGAGGGAGACGAGGTCCAGGCCGGGTGGCTGCCCGGCCGGTTCACGCCCGGCCGACCGGGCGGGGGCCTCCATCCGCCGCACCAGCATGCGCAGGCTGTCCGGCGCGTGCAGGATGTCGGCGTCGGTGAACAGGATCAGGTCGTGGTCCTCGCCGGCCACCGCCTCCAGCCCCTGGCGCAGCGCGTTCAGCTTGCCCGACCAGCCGGGCGGCCGCGCCCCGCCCGGAACCACCCGCGCGCCGGCGGCCGCCGCCAGCGCGCCCGTGCCGTCCGTGCTGCGGTCATCCACCACCGTCACGGTGAACCGCCCCGGATAGTCCTGCGCCAGCAGGGCGCGCACGACCGCGCCGATGGTCGCGGCCTCGTCGCGCGCCGGGACCAGCACCGCCACGGCGGGCCATCCGGCGGGGTCGGGCAGGGCCTCCGCGTCGCGGTCATCCTCGCGCGCCAGCCAGAACATCCCGCGGCCCAGCAGCAGCACCAGCCAGGCCAGCAGCGCCGCCAGCGCCACCGCCAGCGTCACGCCAGCATCCCCGCCTGGCGGAACCAGCGGATGGCGTCGCGCACCCCCTCCTGCCAGGGGCGGGCCTGGTGGCCCAGCACCGCCTCCGCCTTGGCCGAGGAGAAATACATGCGGTGGGCGGCCATCCGCAGCCCATCCAGGGTCAGCATCGGCTCGCGCCCCGTGGCGCGCGCCGCCAGCTCCGCCGCCGCCGCCAGGGGGAAGAGCGGCGCGCGCGGCAGGCGCAGCGGGGCGCGGTGCCCGCATTCGGCGGCGATGACGCCCAGCATGTCGGCCAGGGACACGTCCTGCCCGCCCAGGATGTGCCGCTCGCCCACGGCGCCGCGTTCCAGCGCCGCCACCACGGAGCGCGCGCAATCGGCGGCGTGGACCAGGTTCAGCCCGGTGTCCACATAGGCCGGCATGCGGCCGCGCGCCGCTTCCAGGATGATGCGCCCGGTCGGCGTCGGCCGGCGGTCGAAGGGCCCGATGGGGGTGGAGGGGTTGACGATCACCGCCGGCAGGCCGTCGCGGCGGACCATCGCCTCCACCAGCCGCTCGGCCTCGGTCTTGCTGGCCTTGTAGGGGCCGATCGCCTCCTCCGGGGTGGCGGCATCGGCCTCGGTGGCCGGGGTGCCGTCCGGGCGGGGCTTCAGCGTGGCGACGCTGCTGACATGCACCACGCGCGTCAGGCCGGCCGCCAGCGCGGCCTGCATCAGCGCCTCGGTGCCCACCACGTTCACCTGGCGCATCCGCCGGGGATCGGGCACGAAGATGCGGTAATCGGCGGCGGCATGGATCAGCGCGTCGCAGCCGGCCACGGCGTAGCCCAGGGAGGGAATGTCGGTCAGGCTGCCCAGCGCCCATTCCACCTCCAGCCCCGCCAGGGTGTCGCGCGGGGTGCCGGGGCGCACCAGGGCGCGCAGCCGGTGGCCCTGCGCCAGCACTTCGCGCGCGAGCGACGCGCCCAGGAAGCCGGTGGCGCCGGTGAGGAGGACGAGCATGCGCCCATCCTTACCCGCCCCGCCCGCGGCCGGCCACAGCGGGCGGGGATTCACGCCCGGCCGTTTCCGGCCGGGGCGGTCGCGCCCTATATGGCCGTGCATGACCCCCCGCCGCCTCCTCCTCGCCCTGCCCCTGCTGCCCGCCGCCGCGCGGGCGCAAGGCAACCCCGCCGCGGTGGTGGAGGGCTTCCACGCCGCCCTGCTGGCGGTGATGCGCGACGCCCAGCGCCTGGGCGTGCGCGGCCGCTTCGACCGGCTGGCCCCGGCGATGGCCCAGGCCTTCGACCTGGCGGCGATGGCGCGCATCAGCATCGGCCCGCCCTGGACCGGCCTCGCCGCGCCGGAGCAGCAGGCGCTGTCCGACGCCTTCGCCCGCTGGTCCGTCGCCACCTACGCCGCGCGCTTCGACGGCTTCGGGGGCGAATCCTTTTCCACCCAGGGCGTGCAGGCCCTGCCCAACGGCGATGCGCTGGTGCGCACCACGCTGAACCGCCCGGGCGGGCAGGAGGCGGTGGTGCTGTCCTACCTGGTGCGGGGCGGGCGCATCGTGGACATCTACCTGACGGGCACGATCAGCGAGCTGGCCTCGCGGCGCTCGGAATTCGCCGGCCTGCTGCGGGAGGGCGGGGCGGCGCGGCTGCTGGCGGAGCTGAACGGGCGCACCCAGCGGCTGCTGGCGGGCTGAGGGGCGTGTGGCCGCTCCGGGGCGTGCATCCGGCGATCGGGGGCCAGGGCGCGCCCCGCCGCCGGACCGACCGTGCCATCGGCGCACCCGCGGCGCGGCGCAGGCCAGGCGCGCGCCCGGCGCCTGAGGGCACGGACAAGGCGGCGTCATGGCCGCCGGGGCGGCGACCATGACGCCGCGCGCCGCCGGCATCGCCTGCATGCTCGTGGGCGTCGCCTGCTTCGCGGTGAACGACGCGCTGGGGAAGTGGCTGGTGGGCGGCTTCGCCATCGGGCAGATCCTGCTGG
>JBEQBS010000167.1:0-6800 GCA_041639675.1 Rubritepida sp.
CAGCGGCTCGTAGACGTTGCTCTTCATGGCGTTGGTGACGCCATGGTTGTTGGCGTGCGGGTCCAGGCCGAGGATGTCGTTGGCGGTGGCCCAGGTGAAGGTCGTGGCCTTTGCGGCGAGGGGCGCCACGGCCAGCAGGGCGGCGGCGAGGGCGCCGCGCAGGGCGGTCATGCGCATGTCTCGGAAGCTCCCGGTGTCGTTTCGTGAAGCGGCGGTAACATCGGCGCCGCGCGCTTGTCCAGCGCGGCGCGCGGTGGTGTCCTTCGGCGCATGATCGTGATCGAGAACGCGGCCATCGTGGATGGCGCGCAGGAGCATGCCGTGGCCGGGATGCATGTCGCCATCGAGGGCGGCACGGTGCGCGAGGTGTCGGACCGCCCGATCCGGCTGGAGGGCGCCGAGCGGCTGGACCTGAAGGGCGGCACGCTGATGCCCGGCCTGGTGGATTGCCACGTCCATGTCATCGCCACGCTGGTGAATGTGGGCGCCAATGCCCTGCTGCCGGATGCGCTGGTGGCGCATCGCGCGGCCGCCATCATGCGCGGGATGCTCCTGCGCGGCTTCACCACGGTGCGCGACCTGGGCGGCGCCACGCTGGGGCTGCGCCTGGCCTGGGAGGAAGGGCTGTTCGAGGGGCCGCGCCTGGTGCTCTGCGGCAAGGCGCTGAGCCAGACCGGCGGCCATGGCGACTTCCGCGGCCGGCACGACACCCGGCCGATGGAGTGGTTCGCGTCGCGGCTGGGCTCGCTGGGGCGCGTCGCCGACGGCGTGGACGAGTGCCGGCGCGCGGCGCGCGAGGAGCTGAAGGCCGGCGCCGACTACATCAAGGTGATGGCCAATGGCGGCGTCGCCTCGCCCACCGACCCCATCGCCTACCTGCAGTATTCGGAGGAGGAGCTGCGGGCGATCGTGGAGGAGGCGCGCATGGCCGGCACCTACGTCGCCGCCCACCTCTACACCGACGACGCCATCGCCCGCGCGGTGCGCGCCGGGGTGCGCAGCCTGGAGCATTGCAACCTCATCGCGCCGGAGACGGCGCGGGCGGCGGCGGCGGCCGGCGCCATGGCCTGCCCCACCCTCGTCACCTACCAGGCCTTGAAGGAGGAGGGGGCGGCGCTGGGGCTGGGGGCGGAAAGCGTGGCGAAGATTGACGACGTGCGGCTGCGCGGCCTGCGCTCGCTGGAGGTGATGCGCGAGGCCGGCCTGCCCATGGCCTTCGGCACCGACCTGCTGGGGCCGATGCACCGCCGGCAGTCGGAGGAATTCGCCATCCGCGCCCAGGTGCTGCCGGCGCATGAGGTCATCCGCTCCGCGACGCTGGACGCGGCGCGGCTGCTGCGGATGGAAGGGCGCATCGGCTGCATCGCGCCCGGCGCGCATGCGGACATGATCGTGGTGGAGGGCGACCCGCTGCGGGAGATCGGCGTGCTGGGCGGGCAGGGCGAGCGGATCAGCCACATCATGCAGGGCGGGCGCTGGGTGAAGCGGCCATAGGGCAGCCCCGACCACACCGCGCACCGGCACCCTTCAGGGTGCCGGAGCCAAGCCGCCGGAGGCGGCGCCCGGCGTAGTCCGCGGCCGCCGGCCGCGGATGGTGAGGGCGCGGACAACCTTCATCATGTTCAGCCTCCTGCCTACGGCAGGAAGCTGAACATGATGAAGGCCGCGAAGATGGCCAGGTGCACCACGCCTTCCAGCAGCGTGGTCCGCCCGGTGTTGAGCGTGATGGCCAGCAGCAGGAAGGTCGTGGCCAGCAGCACGGTCATCGAGCCGTCCAGCCCCAGGTGCAGCGGCACCCCGAACCACAGCGCCACCACGGCCACCGCCGGGATGGTCAGCCCGATGCAGGCGGCGATGGAGCCGAGCGCGAGGTTGAGCGCCGAGGTCAGCTCGTTGTTCGCCGCCGCGCGCACCGCCGTGATGCCCTCGGGCAGCAGCACCAGGAAGGCGATGGCCACGCCCACGAAGGCGGGCGGCGCGCCGATGGCGGCGACCCCGGCCTCCAGCGCCGGGGAGAAGGCCTTGGCCAGCAGGATCACCAGCGCCAGCGACACCGCCAGCAGCACGCCCGCCAGCAGCGCCACCAGGCCGGAGGGGCGCGGCGCGGCCGCGTCGTCCAGGTCGTGGTCGGCCACGAAGTCGGCACGGTGGCGCACCAGCTGCACGTAGAGGAAGATGCCGTAGAGCGCGAGCGAGACGACCGAGACGAAGACCAGCTGCGGCGGGTTGAACACCGGCCCCGGCGAGGTGACGGTGTGCGTCGGCAGCACCAGCGTCAGCGCCGCCAGCGGCACCAACACGGCGAGGAAGGCATTGGCCGCCGGCGCGCGGAAGCGCCCCTGGAAGTGGCGCATGCCCCCCAGCACCAGGGAGAGGCCGATGATGCCGTTCAGCGCGATCATCAGCGCGGCGAAGATGGCGTCGCGCGCCACGGTCGGCCCGGCGCCGCCGATCATCATGGAGACGATCATCCCCGCCTCCAGCACCGTCACCGCCAGCGCCAGCACCAGCGTGCCCAGCAGCGGGCCGAGGCGATGCGCCAGCACCTCGGCATGGTGCACCGCGGCGAAGACGCTGCCGATCAGCGCCACCAGCACCAGCCCCTTCAGCCCGAAGCCGAGGATCGCCAGGCCCAGGGGCAGGGGCAGCCAGCTCCACCAGGGGAATCCGCCCTGTGCATGTCCAGCCATGCACAGGGCCTACACGCTGGGGCGGTGGCGGCCAGCGGGGCGTTTGGCGAACGCGCTTGTGGGTGTGCGGCAGCGCACACCGCAAGATGTGGGGTTGCAACCCGGTTGGCGATTCGTTCGCGCGACTCGGGAGAAGGCGTTGAAGTAGCGTGATTTCCACGCCCTGGCATTCACCTTGCGTTCGCCGACGCCCGGCCCATGATCCAGCCCAGCGTTGCCAGCCCTGCCGCCGCCAGCAGCAACGCCGCCTCCAGCGAGGCGTGGTCCCGCAGGGCGCCCACCACCACCGGCCCGGCCGCCTGGCCCAGGAAGAAGTGGAAGGCGTGCAGCGCCACCGCCGAGGCGCGGGCCTCCGGCGCCACCTCCGTCACGCCGGTCTGGAGCGTGTTGTGCAGCATGAAGAAGCCCAGCCCCAGCAGCAGCGCGGCGGCGATGAAGGCGGATGGCGCCGTCGCGGCGGCGAGGCCCAGCATGGCCAGCGCGGCGCAGGCCGCACCCAGGCGCATCATCCGCCGCGTGCCCAGCTGGCGCACCAGCCGCGGCGCCAGCGCGGCGTAGAGGAAGCCGCCGCAGCCGAAGGCGGCCACTGCCAGCCCGGCCTCGCGCGTCGCGCCCATTCCATGGGTGGCCAAGTGGTTGGCCCAGAAGGGGAAGGTGCCGAAGACCAGCAGGCCCTCAGCCGCCACGGCGCGGAACAGGCGGGTGGCCGGCGGGTGACGCAGCAGGAAGCGATATTTCCGCACCGCCCCGGCCATGGAGAAGGGCCTGGCTGCTTCCGGCACGCGCTGCGCCCAGATGACGGCGCCGGCGGCCAGGGTGGCGGCGCCGCACAGCGCCATCAGCCCGCGCCAGCCCAGGCTGGGCTCCAGCAGCCCCGCCGCGAAGCCGCCGGTGATCTGCCCGGCGATGGCGCAGGCCAGGAAGCGCGAGATGGCGACCTGGCGTTCGCCCATCGGCACGCGGTCGCCGAACAGGGCCAGGGTGACGGGAAACACGCCGCCGCCCGCCGCGCCGGTGAGCGCGCGCAGCACCAGCAGCAGCAGCAGGGTCGGGGCAAGGGCCGAGGCCAGCAGGAACACGGCCTGGAAGGCCAGCGCGAAGGCGATGACGCGCTGCTTGCCCACCGCATCCGCCACCGGCCCCAGCACGGGCTGCACCAGGGCGTAGGGCAGGGCGAAGGCGGTGGCGAGCAGGGCGACGCGCGCGGGATCGGCCGCGAGGTCCAGCGCCAGCACCGCCACCAGCGGGTCGGTCAGGCGGGTGGCGAAGGCGGAGGCGAAGCCGCCCAGGCCGAAGGTGAGGATGAGGGCGCGGTGGGACACGGCGCCATGCTGCGCCCGTGCGGGCGGGGAGGCTACCCAGGGGGCACGGCGCTTCCGCGCCGCGGTCGCGCCGCGGCTTCGCCCTGGCGCGGGGAGGGCGTGGCGGGATCATGGCGGCCCGGCGCGCGCGAAGCCGCGTGGCCGCCAGGACGAGCGGCAGCCGATGGCGCAAGGCCCACCTGCAACCGGGCTCCCCGCGCCCTTTCCGCCGTGGCGCGCAGCAACGCGGGGGAAATGGCGTGGGGAACTACCCCGGCTGCCCCGGCTGGATGCCCGCCGCCCGCGCCGCCGCGCCCCATTTCTCCATCTCCGCCTGGACGAAGGCGCGCGTCTCATCCGGCGTGCTGCTCACCACCTCCGCCCCCAGCACCCGGTGGCGGTCCAGCACGGCGGGGCTGCGCAAGGCGGCCAGGATGGCGCCGTGCAGCCGCGCCGCCACGGGCGCGGGCATCCCGGCCGGGCCCATCACCATGCCCCAGGTGGAGGATTCGAAGCCGGGCAGCAGCGCCTCGGCCACCGTCGGCACGTCCGGCAATTGCGGGGCGCGGCTGGCGCCGGTGGTGGCCAGCGCCTTCAGCGCGCCGGACTGGATGTGCGGCAGGGCGGCGGGCACCGTGTCGAACATGATGTCCACCCGCCCGGCCATCAGGTCCGGATGCGCCTGGGTGGAGCCGCGATAGGGCACGTACTGGAACTGCGTGCCCGTCTGCTGCGCGAACAGCACCGGGGCCAGACGCACCACCCCGCCCGTGCCGGCGAAGGTGACGTGGCCGGGCGGGTGGCGGCGGGCATGCTCCACCAGCTCGCGCGGGGTGCTGGCCGCGAAGCCGCGCGCGGCGACGATCACCAGCGGGGTGCGGGTGGTGAGCGTGAGGAAGGTGAAGTCCCGCAGCGTGTCGAAGGGCAGGCGGTAGAAGGCGGCGTTGACCGGATGCCCGACGCTGACCAGCGCCAGGGTGTGGCCGTCGGGCGCGGATTTCGCCACCGCCTCCGTGCCGATGACGCCGTCGGCGCCGGCGCGGTTCTCCACCGGCACGGGCTGGCCCAGCGTGGCGGCCATGGGCTCGGCGATCAGGCGGGCGGTGATGTCGGACACGCCGCCGGGCGTGTAGGGCACGACGATGCGCACCGGGCGGGTGGGGAAGTCCTGCGCGCGGGCGGGCAGGGCGGGCAGCAGGGCGGGCGCGGCCAGCAGGGCGCGGCGGGTCGGGGTCATGGGCGCTTCCTCGTCGTTGCCCGCATGGTGGCGCGGCGGCGGCCGCGGCGTCCAGGGCGGATTCCGCCCGGCGTGCCGTCAGCCCGTCCCGCCCTCCCGCAGCAGGGCCAGCAGCTTGCGCATGGTGCCCGGCAGGATGGCCTCCGCCCGCCGCAGATCCACCGCATCCAGGGCGTTGGGCAGGTGCGGCACCTCGGCGCGCAGCAGGCGCATCGTCAGGTCGCGGTGGGTGAAGCCGTGCAGCGCCTCGCCCGGCACGGGGCGCCACGCCGCGGCGATGGGCGCGTGGGGCAGGGCCTCGGCATCCGTCCAGGGCTCGGCGCGCCAGGGGGTGCCGGGCAGGGCGGGCATGCCGCCCAGCAGCCCGGTTTCCGGCCGGCGGATGAGGCCGATGCGCCCGGCCTGGTCCAGCAGGGCGAAGTGGGTGCCGTGCAGCATCGGCCGCGCCGCCTTGGGCGGCTTCACCGGCAGCCCCTCCTGGATGCCCTGCGCGAAGGCGGCGCAGGCATCGCGCCACGGGCACAGGGCGCAGAGGGGGCGGCGGGAGGTGCAGACCGTCGCGCCAAGGTCGAACAGCGCCTGGGCGAAGTCGCCGGGGCGCGCGCGGGCGGCAGGCTGCGCCATGAAGGCATCGGCGCGGCGGGCGATGGCGGGGCGGGATTTCGGCAGGGGCGCGGTGATGGCGAAGACGCGGCTCAGTACCCGCTCCACATTGGCGTCCACCGGCACCACCGCCTCGTCGAAGGCGATGGCGGCGACGGCATGGGCGGTATAGGCGCCCACACCCGGCAATTCGCGCCAGCCGGCGGCGTCGCGCGGCAGGCCCTGCGCGGCGATGGCCTTCGCCGCGGCGTGCAGGTTGCGCGCACGGGCATAGTAGCCCAGCCCGGCCCATTCGGCGGCCACCTCCTCCCACGGCGCGGCGGCCAGGGTTCCCACATCCGGGAAGCGGGCCAGGAAGCGGGCGTAGCGGGGGGCGGCGGCGGCGGTCGTGGTCTGCTGGAGCATGACCTCGCTCACCCAGATGCGGTAAGGGTCCGGTGCGGCCTCGTCGCGCCAGGGCAGGCGGCGGCGGTGGCGGTCATACCATTGGAGCAAGGGGGCGGCATCGGCCATGGCCGGGGACAGCACGGAGGGGGCGCCCAAGTCCAGGGGGGTGTTCTCGAATGACCTGAAACCCCTGGGCGCGCCGGTGCGCCCGGCGCGGGCGAAGGTGCCGCTGGCCCCGCCCATCCCGGAGCGGCAATGGAAGACGGTGGAGCTGGGCGCCCTGGTGCCGCGCCTCACCCGCCCGGCCTTCCGGAAGAAGAGCCCCGAGGCCGCGCAGATCCTGGCCGACTGGCCCGCCCTGGCCGGCCCGGCCCTGGCGGCGATGGCCGAGCCGGTGCGGCTTTCCGCCGGCACGCTGACCCTGGCCTGCACCGGCCCGGCGGCGATGGAGATCGGCCTGATGGCGCCCGTGATCGTCGAGCGGCTGAACGCCGCCCTGGGGCGGCGGGCGGTGCTGAAGCTGGCCTTCGTGCAGCGCGCCCCGCGCTTGGCCGGCCCGCCCCGCCCCCGTCGCCCCGCGCC
>JBEQBS010000168.1:0-6799 GCA_041639675.1 Rubritepida sp.
CGCACCGTGGCGGCGCGGGCGCGGGTCAGCCCGCCCAGCCCGCACAGCGCGTCGTCGTCCAGCGCCACCAGCTGCGCGGGGTCGAGCGCGCCGGGGATGGCGGAGAGCCGCGCCCAGACCGCCTGCGCCGCGGCGTGCGAGACGTGCTGGCCGCAGATGGTCTTCAGCAGCCCGGCGAAGCCCGGCGCGCGCGCCACATGGGGCAGGGGGCCGTGCACGCGGGCGAAGGCCGGTTCCGCCGCGCGCAGCGCCGCCCAGGCCGGCGCGAACCAGGGCGGGGGTCGCGGGATCGTCATGGCCGCGGTGCTTGACCCATCCGGGCGCCGCGCGATAGTCCAGGCCCGGCCACGGAAGGGGGAGCCACGCCTATGCGACGACTGGCAGCCCTCGCGCTCGCCCTGCTGCTGGCCGCCGCGCCGGCCCTGGCGGATGAGCCGGTCTACGGCCCCGACGGCATCCCCGAGGGATCGGTGGCGCGCAGCCTGCCGGGCAATGCCGACATCGGCGGGCACCGCGCCTGGCTGAACGGGCGCGGCGTGCGCTACCAGCTGTGGTACCGCACCGACGTGCTGTCCAACCTCTCGGGCGGGCTGCGGCGCGGCACGGTGAACCAGGGGCTGCTGGAATCCATCGTCAACGTGGACCTGGAGCGCCTGGCCGGCGCGCCGGGGCTGCGCTTCTTCTCCAACCAGTTCTTCATCCACAACACCGGGCGCATCCGGCGCGACTACGTCGGCGGGCTGAACACCATCGCGGCCATCGAGGCGGTGCCGGCGTTGCGCTTGTCGGAGTTCTGGGTGGAGCAGTCGCTGGCCGGCGGCGCGGTGCGGCTGCGCGCCGGGCAGCTGGCGGCCGACACCTCCTTCTTCTTCGCCGAGACCTCCTTCCTGTTCCTGCAAAGCGACTGGCCGACGATCAGCGCCGCCAACCTGCCCAGCGGCGGGCCGGCCTATCCGCTGGCCACGCCGGGCGTGCAGGTGGAATGGGACCCGGCGCCCGGCTGGACGCTGCGCGCCGGCGCCTTCAACGGAGACCCATCGGGGCCGGGGCTGGGCGACGAGCAGGCGCGCAACCGCAACGGCCTGGGCTGGCGGGTGCGCGACCGCGCCCTGCTGCTGGCCGAGGCCCAGTGGCGCACCGGGCAGGAGGCCGGGCTGGCGCGCACGCTGAAGATCGGCGGCTGGGCGCATCTCGGCCGCTTCGATTCCGAGCGGCGCACGGCTGAGTCCGGCCCGCTGGCGGACCCCGCCGGCAGCGGCATCCCGCTGCGCCGGCGCGGCAATGGCGGCGCCTATGCGGTGGTCGAGCAGCAGCTGTTCCGCCCGCCCGGCGGCGATGCCGAAAGCGGCGTGACCGCCTTCCTGCGCGCATCCGCTTCGCCGCGCGACGACCGCAGCCTGATCGGCTTCTACCTGGATGGTGGGGTGGTGGCGCGCGGGCTGCTGCCATCGCGGCCGAACGACGCGCTGGGCCTGGCCTTCATCTACGCCCAGTTCTCCGACGCCGCGCGCGGCTTCGACCGCGACCGCATCCGCCTGACGGGCGAGCGCGGGCCGGTGCGCGACTTCGAGGCCAACCTGGAGCTGACCTGGAAGGCGCAATTGCTGCCCGGCCTGCACATCCAGCCAGTGCTGACGCGGGTGTGGCACCCGAATGGCGACCGCAAGCGCGACGCGCTGGTGGCCGGCTTCCGCACCCACCTGCGCTTCTGACCAGGCGGGGCTTGCCGCGGGCGGCGCGCCGTTCTTCGATGCCCCCGACCGGAGGAGACAGAGAATGACCACCCGCCCCTACACCCAGGCCGACCTCGACGCACTGTGCGAGTGGGACACCCCCACCATCTGCAACGCGCTCGAGGTGGTGGTGCCCGCGCGCCGCTCCCACGGCTTCACCGTGCGGCGCTTCGACGTGGCCTATCCCGCGATGAAGCCGATCTGCGGCCCGGCGCGCGTCGGCACCATCCGCGCCGCGCATCCTTCGGGGCGGAGCAAGGAACAGGACCGCGCGGCGCGCATCGGCTGGTACGAATACGTGGCCAACGCCGACCTGCCGACGGTGGTGGTGCTGCAGGACCTGGACGACGTGCCCGGCACCGGCGCCTTCTGGGGCGAGGTGAACACCAACGTCCACAAGGGGCTGAAGGCGCTGGGCTGCGTCACCAACGGCTCCATCCGCGACCTGGACATGATCGCCACCGACTTCCAGCTGCTGGGCGTGGTGAACCCCTCGCACGCCTTCGTGCACGTGGTGGACTGGGGCCGGCCGGTGACGGTGCACGGCATGGCGGTGCAGCATGACGAGGTGGTGCACGCCGACCGCCACGGCGCCGTCACCATCCCGGCCGAGGCGGTGAAGGCCATCCCGGCCGCCATCGAGCTGCTGACGCGCAAGGAAGCCGTGATCCTGGAGATGGCGAAGCGCGACGACTTCGACATCGGCAGGCTGCGCGAGGCGCTGGCGAAGAGCGACGACATCCACTGATGCGCGCGGCGCATCAGTGGAGTCTTGGTGTGCCCTCAGGCGCCGGGCGCGGCCTCCGGTCGCTTGGCTGCGCCGCGCCGCCGGCGCGCCAGTTGGGAAGGCGGTCTGGCGGCGGGCCGCGCTGTGCGCGGCCGGAGGCGTCCGGTGCCCTTCGTTGACGATGGCGCGCCGCCGGAGCTGACGGGCGGCGTCTTCCGCTGGCCGGCGCCGCTGGGCGCGGTGAGGCCCGAATGGGTGGATGGCTACCGCCACATGAACATGGGCTTCTACCTGGTGGCCTTCGACGCGCAGACGGACCGGCTGTGGCCCCACCTGCGCCTGGGCCGCGGACTGCGCGAATCCGGCCTGGGCACCTTCGCCGCCGAGGCCTGGCTGGACTACCAGCGCGAGATGACCGAGGGCATGCCCATCGGCGCGGAAAGCGAGGTTCTGGGCTGCGACGCCAAGCGCCTGCTGGTGCGGCACCGCATGTTCCATTGGCAGGAAGGCTGGACCAGTTCTGCGCATGAGGTGCTCTACCTCTGCGTGGACCTCGCGGCGCGACGCGTTTCCACCTGGCCCGATGCGGTGCGCGCGCGGCTGGAGGCGGTGGCGACCGGCGCGGCGGCGAAGCGCCTCGTGCTCGGGCGGCGTGCCTGATTGCGCGGCACCCGCCGCGGCGTCGCGGCGGCAGGCGTGAAACACCCGGTTGACGATGCCGCGCCCTGGCATGAACCTTCACATGTCACAGGTGCGGGGCTGGGTGTGCAGGCGGAGATCGTCTTCAGGAATGGCACGGTGTTCCGCGGCCGGCAGGGCGGCACCAGCCATGCGCTGGCCGTCGCCGGCGGCCGCGTGCTGGCGCTGGGCGAGGCGGCGCTGGAGGCCATCGGCCCCGGCACGCGCGTGGTGGAGCTGGACGGGCGCCTGGCCATCCCCGCCTTCAACGAGGCGCACATGCACCTGCTGCCCTTCGGCCTGGGCCTGCGCCAGGTGAACCTGCGGGCGGAGGAGGTGCGCAGCCTGGACGAGGCGCTGCGCCGCCTGCAGGCCGCCGCGGCCGCCACGCCCAAGGGGCAGTGGGTGCTGGGCCGCGGCTACGACCACACGGCGCTGGACGTGGGGCGCCACCCGGATGTGGCGGAGCTGGATGCCGCCGTGCCGGATCATCCGGTGTTCATCACGCGCACCTGCGGCCACATGGGCGTGGCCAATACCGCCGCGCTGCGCCTTTCGGGAATCGGCCACAACACGCCCGACCCCGAGGGTGGCGTGATCGAACGCGCCGCCGGCCGGCTGACCGGGCTGATCCAGGAACGCGCCATGCGGCTGGTGAAGGAGGCCATGCCGCCGCCGACGCGCGCCATGATGGTGCAGGCCATCGAGGATGCGGGGGACCACCTGGCCGCGCTGGGCTTCGCCAGCGCCACCGACATGAACGTCGGCATGACGGCCGACATGGAGGAGGTGGCGGCCTATCGCGAGGCCAGCCCGCGCCAACGCATGTGGCTGGTGCTGGCCGGCAACCCCGAGGGCATCGCCGATGCGGCCTGGGAGGCCGGAATGCGCCCCTGGCGGCCGGGCGACGACCTGCACGCGCTGCTGCGCTGGGGCGCCGTCAAGGTCTTCGCCGATGGCAGCGCCGGCGGGCTGACGGCGGCCTTCCACGACCCCTACCTGACCGCCGACACGCACGGCGTCTTCACCTTCCCCACGCCCACCATCCATGCCCTGCTGGCGAGGTTCCACGCGCAGGGCTGGCAGCTGGACATCCACGCCATCGGCGACGCGGCCATCGAGCAGGTGCTGGCCGGCATGGAGGAAGCGGGCGCCACGCCCGACCGGCGGCACCGCATCGAGCATTGCGGCTTCGTGACGCCCGGCCAGCGCGCGCGCATGCTGGCGCGCGGCATCCTGCCGGTGCCGCAGCCATCCTTCATGCGCGAATTCGGCGAAACCTACCTGCGCGTGCTGGGCCCGGAGCGCGCCCTGCGCGCCTACCCGATGAAGACCTGGCTGGAGGAGGGCGCGCACCCCTCCGCCAGCACCGACAGCCCGGTGTGCAGCGTGGACCCCTTCGCCAACCTGCACGCCATGGTGACGCGCGAGACGGCCGAGGGCCGCGTGATGGGCGCGGAGGAACGGCTGACCATGGCCGAGGCGCTGCATTGCCAGGGCTGGTGCGGCGCCTACTCCACCTTCGCCGAATCCGTGCGCGGCACGCTGGAACCCGGCATGGATGCCGACATGGCGGTGCTGGACACCGACCTCTTCGCCGAGGGCGCCGACATCCTGCGCACGCGCTGCGACCTGACGCTGCGCGGCGGCATCGTGACGCATGACCGCCATGCGGAGCTGCCGGCATGATGCGCCATGCGGTGCAGCGCCTGCTGCTGGCGGTGCCGGTGCTGTTCGGCGTGCTGCTGATCGGCTTCCTGCTGATGCAGGTGGTGCCGACCGACCCCGCCACGGTACGCGCCGGCCCGCAGGCGACGCAGGAGGTGGTGGCCGCCATCCGCACAGAGCTGGGGCTGGACGAGCCGGTCTGGAAGCAGTTCGGCCTCTATGTCTGGCGGCTGGCGCAGGGCGACCTGGGAGTCTCCATCATCAACAACGTCCCGGTCAGCCAGGAGCTTGGCAACACCATCGGGCCGACGCTGGAGCTGATGCTGGCCGCCCTGGTCTGGTCCATCCCGCTGGGCATCGCGCTGGGCACGGTGGCGGCTTATTTCCGCGGCTCCTTCCTTGACCGCGTCGTGATGGCCGTCAGCGTCGCCGGCGTGTCGGTGCCGGTGTTCTTCCTGGGCCTGCTGCTGATCTGGCTGGTGGGCTTCCAGTGGCAATTGCTGCCCTTCACCGGGCGCGGCGGGCCGCTCTGGACGAAGGACGGACTGCTGGCCATCATCCTGCCGGCCATCACCCTAGGCGGCGTCTTCGTCGGCCCGGTGGCGCGGATGACGCGCACGGCGGTGGTGGATGCGCTCCAGGCCGAGCACGTGCGCACCGCTCGCGCCAAGGGCTTGGCGGAGGGCGCGGTGGTGCGGCGGCATGCGCTGCGCAACGCGCTGATCCCGGTGGTGACGCTGATCGGCCTGCAGATCGGCTTCCTGCTGGGGGGCGCGGTGGTGACGGAAACCATCTTCTCCTGGCCCGGGGTGGGGCGGCTGGCGGTCGGCGCCATCCTCTCCTCCGACTTCCCGATGGCGCAGGGCACCATCATCGTGCTGAGCGCGGGCTTCATCCTCATCAACTTGGTGGTGGACCTGCTCTATGGCGCGCTCGATCCGCGGGTGCGGGCATGAGCGCCGCCGTGGCCGCGCCGCGCAAGCCCTCCGTGCTGCGCATGCTGGGGCGCGACCTGGGCGGCAGCCTGTCGCTGGGGCTGGTGGTGCTGATCGTGCTGGCGGCCGTGCTGGCGCCCTGGCTCTCCCCGCGCGACCCCTACGAGACGGACCTGCTGGCCATCATGCAGCCGCCCTCGGCCGAATACTGGCTGGGCACGGACGGGCAGGGCCGGGACATCCTGGCGCGCATGCTGTTCGGCCTGCGGGTGACGCTGCTGATGGGCCTCGCCTCGCTGCTCGCCGGCGGGGTGGTCGGCGCGCTGGTGGGGTTCTGCGCCGCCTATTACCGCCGCGCGGACGGGCTGCTGATGCGGCTGATGGACATCCTGCTGAGCTTCCCCGCCATCCTGTTCGGGCTGGCGCTGGCCGCCATCTTCGGCCCGGGCGAGGTGAGCGTGGTCATCGCGCTGTCCATCGCCACCGTGCCGCTGATGGCGCGCATCGTCCGCGGCTCGGCGCTGGTGGTGATGGGGCTGGACTACATCGAGGCCGCGCGCGCCATCGGCATGGGCGATGCGCGGCTGATCTGGCGGCACCTGGCGCCCAACTGCCTGTCCGCCATCTTCGTGTTCAGCACGCTGCGGCTGGGGCAGGTGATCCTGCTGGGCTCCGCGCTGTCCTTCCTCGGCCTGGGGGCGCAGCCGCCGCTGGCGGAGCTCGGCGCGATGGCGGCGCAGGGGCGCAACTTCCTGTTCATCGCGCCGCATATCAGCGTGATCCCCTCCCTGGGGATCTTCGTGATCGTGCTGGCCTTCAACCTGCTGGGGGATGCGCTGCGCGACGCGCTGGACCCCCGGCTGAGGATCTGAGATGCTTCGCATCCCACATCCTCCGCCGCTTTTCTTGTGCCCACAAACGCCGGGCGCGCGCATCCGCGCGCTTGGCTTCGCGGCACTTGCCGCGGCGCGCAGAAGCGCGCTCGGACGGCTTTGCCGTCCGCTGGCACCCAACGGATAACGAAGGAGACGGGACCATGCTTCGACGTGCAACGCTCG
>JBEQBS010000169.1:0-4199 GCA_041639675.1 Rubritepida sp.
GAGGAGGTGGCGGCGGTGGCGGCGCGCTCCCTGGCCTTGTCGTTGCAGCTGGCGGCGCCCTTCGTGCTGGCGGCGGTGCTGTTCAACGCCGCGCTGGGGCTGCTGGCGCGGCTGGCCCCGCAAAGCCAGGTCTTCGTGATCGGCGCGCCGATCCAGCTCATCGGCGGCTTCCTGCTGCTGGTCCTGCTGCTGCCCGTCATCCTCGGCCTGTGGGCGGCAGGGATGGGTGGCGCCTTCGCGCTGCTGCCCGGGGCGCGCTGAGCCGTGGCGGAGGAGGGCGAGGCCGAGGAGGAGGACGACAAGGAGGAAGGCACCGAGCCAGCAACCCCACGCAAGATCCAGAAGGCGCGCGAATCCGGCAACGTGCCGCTGTCGCGCGAGGCGGTGGGCTTCGCCACCCTGCTGGCGACGCTGGGGGTGGCCGCCCTGATGCTGCCGGGCCAGGTGGCGGGGTTCCAGGCGGCGCTGCGCGGCACCTTCGCCCGCGCCCATGAATGGGACGCGGCGATGGCGGCGCGGGAATGGCTGCACCTGTTCCTGGGCACGCTGTGGCCGGTGGCGGCGGCGGCCGTGGTCGCGGCGGTGGCGGCGACGCTGGCGCAGACGCGCGGCGCCGTCTCGGCGCGGATGCTGGCGCCGAGCCTGTCCAAGATCTCGCCGCTGGGCGGCTTCGGGCGGCTGTTCGGGACGGAGAGCCTCCTCGAGTTCGGGCGCACCTGCCTGAAGCTGCTGGTGGTGGCCGGCGCGCTGTGGCTGGTCGCCGGCGACCTGCCGGGCCTGGGCACCCTGCTGGAGAAGCCGCCGGCGGCGCTGCTGGAAGCCGCGGGCTGGGGCGTGCTGCGGCTGGCCGCGGTGACGCTGGGCGCCTTCTTCCTGCTGGCGCTGGGCGACGTGCTGCTGGTGAACTGGCGCTTCCTGGACAGCCTGAAGATGACGCGCAAGGAGCTGCGCGACGAGATGAAGGAAAGCGAGGGCAGCCCCGAGGTGAAGGGCCGCCAGCGCATGATCCGCGAGACGCTGGGCCGCCGGCGCATGCTGGCCGAGGTGCCCAAGGCCGCCGTGGTCATCACCAACCCGACGCACTACGCCGTGGCCCTGGCCTATGAGGCCGGCAGCAGCGCCGCGCCCCGCGTGGTGGCCAAGGGCGTGGATGCGGTGGCCGCTCGCATCCGCGAGGCGGCGCGCGAGGCCGGGGTGCCCCTCATGCCCGACCCGCCCCTGGCCCGGGCGCTTTACAAGCTGGAGCTGGACGCGGAGATTCCCGCGGAGCACTGGGACGCGGTGGCCAAGATCATTGCCTATGTGATGACGCTGCGGGGCCGGCGGTGAGCGCCCTGCTGCACGCCCTGCCGCTGCCCGCCGCGCTGGTGGATGGCGCGGGGCGCGTGCGGGCGGCCAATGCGCTGTCCGGGCTGGCTGCCGGCGCCCCCTTCCTGGCAGGACCCGGCTGGACGGCGCATCCGGCGGAGGATGGCGTGCTGTGGCTGCGCCGCGCCGGCGAGGACGCGGCCCTGGCGCATGACCTGGGCAACCTGCTGGCCGTGGCCGGCGCCGCCGCCGAGGCGATGGGCGCGCTGCCACTGCCGGCGCAGGAGGCCGAGCGCCTCGCCATCCTGGATGCGGTGCGGCGCGGCCGGGCGCAGCTGGGTGCGCTGCGCGGCGCCGCCGTGCCGGAGGCGCAGGAGCTGGGCGCGTGGCTGGGCCGCATGGAGCCGCTGTTGCGGCGCCTGCTGGGCCCCGGGGTCGCGCTGCGGGTGGAAGGCCCGCCGGTGCCGCTGCGCGTGCTGGCCGCGCCCGCCGTGCTGGACCGCGCGGTGCTGAACCTGGCCGCCAATGCCCGGCGCGCCATGGGCGGGCGGGGCTGCTTCGCGCTGTCGCTGCGCGCCGAGGGGGCGCTGGCGGTGCTGGAGGCGGCGGATGACGGGCCGGGCTTCTCGGCCGCGGCGCTGGCGCAGGGCATGCGGCCCGGCTTCAGCGAGGCATCGGGCACCGGGCTTGGGCTGCCCTCGGTGCAGGCCGCCGCGGCGGCGGCGGGCGGCGAGGTGGTGCTGGGCCGCGCCGCGCTGGGCGGGGCGCTGGTGCGGCTGCTGCTGCCCCTGGCGCCCGCCGCGCCCCCATTGCGCGCACTGGTCGTGGAGGACGAGGCGGGCATCCGCCGCGCCGTGCAGGCGGTGCTGGAACGCGCCGGCCATGACGTCACCGGCTTCGAGGACGCCGAATCGGCGCTGGAGCACCTGGAGGCCGGCGGCGATGCCGGGCTGCTGGTGACGGACCTGACGCTGCCCGGCGCCGATGGCCGAGCGCTGGCCCGCCGCGCCCAGGCGCTGCGCCCCGGCCTGCCGGTGCTGCTGATGAGCGGCTACGGGCTGGATTCGGCCGGCGCGGCGACCCATTTCCTGCGCAAGCCCTTCACCGCGGCGGAGCTGGAGGCGGCGTTTTCCCGTGCGCTTTCGCTTGCAAAGGCCGGCTGAAAAGAACATATATCGAACAGAATGGCGGCGCGTTGCAGGGCCGCTTCCGCGTGGTAATGGCGAATGCTCCGGGGCCGTTTCATCCCTGGGTTGCAGCCCTTTCGAGAGGTTCCAGGATGGAAAAGAACAAGGCGCTGGATGCGGCGCTGGCCCAGATCGAGCGCTCCTTCGGCAAGGGCTCGATCATGCGCATGGGCGCGAAGAACCCGATGGAGGACATCGAGGTCATCTCCACCGGCTCGCTCGGGCTCGACCTGGCGCTGGGCATCGGCGGGCTGCCCAAGGGCCGCATCGTCGAGATCTACGGCCCCGAATCCTCGGGCAAGACGACGCTGGCGCTGCACGCCATCGCCGAGGCGCAGAGGAAGGGCGGCACCTGCGCCTTCATTGACGCCGAGCACGCGCTGGACCCCGGCTATGCCCGCAAGCTGGGCGTGGACGTGGACAACCTGCTGATCTCCCAGCCCGATGCCGGCGAGCAGGCGCTGGAGATCGCCGACACGCTGGTGCGCTCGGGCGCGGTGGACGTGCTGGTGGTGGACAGCGTGGCCGCGCTGGTGCCCAAGGCCGAGCTGGAGGGCGAGATGGGCGACAGCCATGTCGGCCTGCATGCGCGCCTGATGTCCCAGGCGCTGCGCAAGCTGACCGGCACGGTCTCGCGCTCCAACTGCCTGCTGATCTTCCTCAACCAGATCCGGCTGAAGATCGGCGTGATGTTCGGCAACCCGGAGACGACCACGGGCGGCAACGCGCTGAAGTTCTATGCGTCCGTTCGCATGGACATCCGCCGCATCGGCGCGATCAAGGAGCGCGACGAGGCGGTGGGCAACCAGACCCGTGTGAAGGTGGTGAAGAACAAGATGGCCCCGCCGTTCCGGCAGGTCGAGTTCGACATCATGTATGGCGAGGGCATCTCCAAGGTCGGCGAGCTGATTGACCTGGGCGTGAAGGCCGGCATCGTCGAGAAGTCGGGCGCCTGGTTCTCCTGCGACGGCACGCGCATCGGCCAGGGGCGCGAGAACGCCAAGCAGTTCCTGCGCGACAACAAGGAGATGGCGGCCTCCATCGAGGCGCGCATCCGCGGCCAGGGCGCGGCGGTGGCCGAGGCGCTGCAGGGCACGCCGGAGGCCGACGACGACGCCTGATAGGCGCGCCGCGTCTTCCTTCAACCCGGTCCTCCCGTGGGAGGGCCGGGTTTTTATTTGCCCACCTTCCCACCAACCGACCCCCGGGGGTGATCGGTTCTTCCCGCGTGCCACCGGAGGCACGACACGGCAAAGAGGAACCCGAACATGGCGAACAACCAGCAGGGCGGCAACCAGAAGAACCACGGCCAGGGCCAGGTGAAGGACCCGCAGAATGACGGCCGCCTGAAGGAGAACCGCGGCGGCGGCCAGCAGAGCCAGTCCGGCGGCGACGACGTGCAGCCCGGCGGGCAGGGCCGCGTGAAGGACCCCGCGCATGACGGGCGCCTGAAGCAGAACCAGTAGGGCGCCGCGCGCCCGGCGCGCCTCTCCCCGCTGTCCGCCGTGCTCGGTGCCGTGCTGCAGGCCCGTGAGCCCGTCTCCCGCGCCCAGATCGCCGCCTCGCTCGGGCTGTCCCGCGGCACCGTCTCGGGCATCGCCGACCAGCTGCTGTCCGCCGGACTGGTCCGCGAGCTCGACCCGGTGCTGGTCGGCCGTGCCGGCCGGCCGGGCGTGGCGCGGGCCGGGGGCCGCGGCCCGGTGG
>JBEQBS010000169.1:4209-6797 GCA_041639675.1 Rubritepida sp.
CGCCTCCCATTGAGGGGGGCGGCGCGCTGCGGTATGCGCGGATGCCATGAGCACCAGCAACGACATCCGCGCCACCTTCCTGGGCTATTTCGCCAAGAACGGCCACACGGTGGTGGAATCCTCCCCGCTGGTGCCGCGCAATGACCCGACGCTGATGTTCGCCAATTCGGGCATGGTGCAGTTCAAGAACGTCTTCACGGGGCAGGAGCGCCGGCCCTATTCCACCGCCACCACGGCGCAGAAATGCGTGCGCGCCGGCGGCAAGCACAACGACCTGGACAATGTGGGCTACACCGCCCGCCACCACACCTTCTTCGAGATGCTGGGGAACTTCTCCTTCGGCGACTATTTCAAGGAACAGGCCATCACCCATGCCTGGACCCTGCTGACCAAGGACTTCGCGCTGCCGAAGGAGCGCCTGCTGGTCACGGTGTTCAACGAGGACGAGGAGGCGGCCGCGCTGTGGCGCAAGGTCGCCGGCATCGGTGACGACCGCATCATCCGCATCGCCACCAGCGACAATTTCTGGCGCATGGGCGACACCGGCCCCTGCGGCCCGTGCTCCGAGATCTTCTTCGACCATGGCGACCACATCCCCGGCGGCCCCCCCGGCTCCCCGGACGAGGATGGCGACCGCTTCATCGAGATCTGGAACCTGGTCTTCATGCAGTTCCTGGAGGAGCCGGCGGGCACGCGGAACCCGCTGCCCCGCCCCTCGATTGACACCGGCATGGGGCTGGAGCGCTTCGCCGCCATCCTCCAGGGCAAGCACGACAACTACGACACCGACACCTTCCGCGCGATCATCCTGGAATCCGCCTCGCTGACGGGCCAGGAGCCGGACGGGCCGTTCCGCGCCTCGCACCGCGTGGTGGCGGACCACCTGCGCGCCGGCGCCTTCCTGCTGGCCGATGGCGTGCTGCCGTCCAACGAGGGGCGCGGCTACGTGCTGCGCCGCATCCTGCGCCGCGCCATGCGCCACGCCCACATGATGGGCGCGCGCGACCCGCTGCTGCACCGCCTCTTCCCCACCCTCGAACGCCAGATGGCCGCGGCCTATCCCGAGCTGTCGCGCGCCGCGGCGCTGATCACCGAGACGCTGACGCTGGAGGAGGTCCGCTTCCGCTCCCTGCTGGAGCGCGGGCTGGGCCTGCTGGAGGCCGAGAAGGCGAAGCTGGGCGAAGGCCAGGCCCTGCCGGGCGAGGTCGCCTTCCGCCTCTACGACACCTATGGCTTCCCGCTCGACCTGACGCAGGACGCGCTGCGCGCCGAGGGCCGCGCCGTGGATGTGGCCGGCTTCGAGGCCGCGATGGCCGAGCAGAAGCGGCGCGCCCGCGCCGCCTGGGCCGGCTCCGGCGAGGCCGCGACCGAGACCCTGTGGTTCGACCTGAAGGAGAAGCTCGGCGCCACCGAGTTCCTCGGCTATTCCACCGAGCGCGCGGAGGGGACCATCACCGCGCTGGTGTCCGGCAAGTCAGCCATCGGCAGCGCCGCGCAGGGGCGCGAGGTGGCGGTGGTGCTGAACCAGACGCCTTTCTACGGCGAATCCGGCGGCCAGCAGGGCGATGGCGGCGTGATCCGCGCCGGCGACGCCGTCATCCGCATCCGCGACACCCAGAAGAAGCTGGGCGACCTCTTCGTGCACCTGGGCACGGTGGAGAAGGGCGACGTGGAGGTCGGCATGGCCGTGGTGGCGGAGGTGGACCACGCGCGCCGCTCCGCCATCCGCGCCCATCACAGCGCCACCCACCTGCTGCATGAGGCGCTGCGGCGGCGACTTGGCACGCATGTCGCGCAGAAGGGCTCGCTGGTCGCGCCGGACCGGCTGCGCTTCGACGTGTCCCAACCCACGCCGATCCCGCAGGCGGACCTGGATGCGGTGGAGGCCGAGGTCAATGCCCGCATCCGCGAGAATGCCGAGGTGACGACCCGGCTGATGACCCCCGACGCCGCCGTGGCCGAGGGCGCCATGGCCCTGTTCGGCGAGAAGTACGGCGAGGAGGTGCGCGTCGTCGCCATGGGCCGCGACGACGCCGCCACCGACCGCAAGGGCCATTATTCCATCGAGCTGTGCGGCGGCACCCATGTGCGCCGCACCGGCGACATCGGCCTGTTCCGCCTCGTCTCCGAAGGCGCGGTCAGCGCCGGGGTGCGCCGCATCGAGGCGGTGACGGGCGAGGCGGCGATGGCGGTGCAGGAGGCCGAATCCCGCCTGCTGCGCGAGGCCGCGGCGGCGCTGAAGGTGAACGCCGCCGAGATCCCCGCCCGCATCGCCGCGCTGGTGGAGGAGCGCCGCAAGCTGGAGCGTGACCTTTCCGACGCCCGGCGCAAGCTGGCCACCGGCGGCGGCGCGGCCGACATCGAGGTGGTGGGCGCCCTGCGCGTGGCGCTGCGCGACATGGGCGAGGTGCCGGCCCGCGACCTCAAGGGCCTGGCCGAAGCCATCCTGAAGGGCGGGCTGGCCGATGTGGCGGCGCTCGTCTCCGCCGATGGCGGCAAGGCCAGCATCGTGGTCGGCGTGGCCGAGGGCGCGAAGGGCCAGGCCGATGCCGTGGCGCTGGTGCGCGCGGGCGCGGCGGCGGTGGGCG
>JBEQBS010000170.1:0-6782 GCA_041639675.1 Rubritepida sp.
TGTGCCACCACCCGCTGCGCCACCCGCCGGGCTTCGCCCGCCGCCAGCGCCCGCGCCGCGCCGACCTGGCGCTGGAGGTGCTGGGCCGGCTGGGCATCGAGGCCGTGCTGTCGGGCCACCTGCACGTGGCCGCGCGCATCGCGGGTTCGCCGGAGCAGCTGATCGCGCCCACCGCCCTTTCGCCCCGCCGGCTGGGCGTGCCGGGCGGCTGGGTGCTGCTGGAGCTCGATGACGGCCCGCTGCGCGCCACCGCGCGCGAGGCGGGGGAGGAGGGCTACGCGCCCCGCGCGCTTGGCTGAGCGGCCGGTCCACCGCTGCGGGCTGCGCCCGCCGCGGATCGGGTGCCCGGCCCGGCGGCCGGTTCACCGCCCCGGGCTTCGCTTTCAGCGGATCGGGCGCTACCGCAGCGCCTTCGCCATGCGGTCCAGCCCGTCCAGCGTCATCGGGAACATGCGGCCCTCGGTCAGCGTCTCGATGAGCGTGATGGTGCGGGTGTAGCCCCAATGGGCTTCCGGCACCGGGTTGATCCAGCCCACGCGGCGGAAATGCGCGCAGATGCGCCGCAGCCAGGCCTGGCCGCTTTCCTCGTTCCAGTGCTCCACGCTGCCGCCGGGCTCCAGCAGCTCATAGGGGCTCATCGAGGCGTCGCCGACGAAGACCACGCGCCAGTCCGGGCCGTAGGTGCGCAGCACCTCCTCGGTGCGGATCATGTGCTCGGCGCGGCGGTGGTTCTGCTTCCACAGCCGCTCATAGGGGCAGTTGTGGAAGTAGAGGTGGACGAGGTGCCTGAACTCGCTCTTCGCCGCGGTGAACAGCTCCTCGCTGGCGCGGATGTGGTCGTCCATGGAGCCGCCGATGTCGAGCAGCAGCAGCACCTTCACCGCGTTGCGGCGCGGCGGCTGCATGCGCAGGTCCAGCGTGCCGGCGTTGCGGGCGGTGGCGCCGATGGTGCCGGCCATGTCCAGCTCCTCGGCCTCGCCCTGGCGGGCGAATTTCCGCAGGCGGCGCAGGGCCAGCTTCATGGCCCGCGTGCCCAGCGCGGCGTCGTCCGCCAGGTCGCGGAACTCGCGCTTGTCCCACACCTTCACGGCGGAGCGGCGGCGCCCGCCCTCCTGGCCGATGCGCACGCCTTCCGGGTTGTCGCCATGGGCGCCGAAGGGGGAGGTGCCGGCGGTGCCGATCATGCGGCTGCCGCCCTGGTGGCGCTTCTTCTGCTCCTCCAGGCGCTTGCGCAGCAGGTCCATCAGCGCCTCGAAGCCGCCGGCGCGCTCGATGGCCTGGCGCTCCTCCTCCGTCAGCGTCTTCTCCGCCAGCTTGCGCAGCCATTCCTCCGGCAGGTTGCGGGTGATGGCCTCGCCGGTGATGGTCGTCCCGGGCAGCACGCCCTTGAAGTGCTCGCTGAACACGCGGTCGAAGCGGTCCATGTGCCGCTCGTCCTTCACCAGCGTGGCGCGGGCGAGGAAGTAGAAATCCTCCACCTGGAACTCCGCCACGCCCGCGCGCGTCGCCCCCACCAGCGCCAGCCATTCGGTGAGGCTGACCGGCAGGCCGGCGGCGCGCAGCTTCAGCAGGAAGGGGGCGAAGATGGCGCTACCTCCTGCCCCGGTGCAGGAAGGCCAGGCGCTCCAGCAGGTGCACGTCCTGCTCGTTCTTCAGCAGGGCGCCGTGCAGCGGCGGCAGGGCCACCTTCATGTCGGCGGTGCGCAGCGCCTCGGGCGGCATCTCCTCGGCCATCAGCAGCTTCAGCCAGTCGAGCAATTCGCTGGTGGCGGGGCGCTTCTTCAGCCCCTCCACCTCGCGCAGCAGGAAGAAGGCGTTCAGCGCCTCGCTCGCCAGCTCGCGCTTCACGTCCGGGTAGTGGGCCTGGACGATGCGCTCCATCGTCTCGCGGTCCGGGAAGCGGATGAAGTGGAAGAAGCAGCGGCGCAGGAAGGCGTCCGGCAGCTCCTTCTCGTTGTTGCTGGTGATGAGCACGATGGGCCGGTGCACGGCGGCCACCGTCTCCTTCGTCTCGTAGACATGGAACTGCATGCGGTCGAGTTCCAGCAGCAGGTCGTTGGGGAACTCGATGTCCGCCTTGTCAATCTCGTCAATCAGCAGCACGACGGGGGAGGGCGCGGTGAAGGCCTCCCACAGCTTGCCCTTGATGATGTAGTTGGAAACGTCGCGCGCCTTCTCCTCGCCCAGCTGGCCGTCGCGCAGCCGGGCCACGGCGTCGTATTCGTACAGCCCCTGCTGCGCCTTGGTGGTGGACTTGATGTGCCACTCGATCAGCGGCAGCCCCAGCCCGCGCGCGATCTCCTGCGCCAGCACGGTCTTGCCCGTGCCTGGCTCCCCCTTCACCAGCAGGGGGCGCTGGAGGGTGACGGCGGCGTTCACCGCCACCTCGAGGTCGCGGGAGGCGATGTAGCGGTCGGTGCCATGGAAGCGCATGGCGCCATCTTTCCCTGCCCGCGGCTTTCCGCCAATCCTCCCCGCCATGGACAGCTACTTCCCAGCCCTCATCGCGCTCTCGCTGGCCTCGCTGATCGAGGGGCGCTTCTCGACGCCGGGGCTGCGCCCCTCCCACCCGGCGGGCGAGCGCGCCTTCTGGCTGCTGGGCAAGTTCGCCCTGGTGATGTGGCTGATGCTGCTGGCCTGGGGCTTCTGGAAGCTGCCCTGGTGGCAGCCGGTGGCGGGCATCGTCGGCTCGCTGGCCGCGAACGCCCTGCTGGTGCAGTCCGGCCCGCGGCCGTGGTGGCCGGGGCTGAGCATGGGGCTGGCCATGCTGGGCCTGTTCCTGGCCGCGCGGGTGTGGTTCGCGGACGGCGCCTTCTAGGCGGCGTCGCGGAAGGCCCACCAGCCCAGCCACGCCAGCAGCGGCAACCCCAGCAGGTCAGCCACGGCGATGACGCGCAGCTCCGCCGGCATGCCGCCCAGCGCCCAGATCATCACGAAGGATGCCATGCTGAGGCCCAGCGCCAGCGTCGCCATCAGCCGGGCCGCCGGCCGCGCCGCGGCGTGGAGCGCGACGAGCACCACCACGCCGAACAGCGCCGCCCGATGGTGCAGCAGCAGGAAGGCGATGCTGCCCGCCTGCACGCCGTAGAGGGTTTCCAGCAACCCCGGCCGCAGCAGCGCGACGGCAGGCGGCGCGTGCAGCGCCGCCAGCACGCCCCAGCCGATGGCGGCCGGGGACACGCCCTACTGCCCCATGCGCACCAGCCGCAGCGGGAAGCCGTTGTCGGCCTGCTGCTGCAGGGTCACGTTCTGCCGCGTGGCCCAGACCACCGTCTGCTGGTGCAGCGGGATATAGGCCTGGTCCTCCTGCAGGATCCGCGTCGCCTGGGTGATGAGGGCCTGGCGCTGGGCCGGGTTGGTCTCCACGGCGATCTGCTCCAGCAGCGCGTCGAAACGCGGGTTGGAATAGCCGCCATTGTTGAAGTTGCCGCGCGTGCCGTCGCGCGAGCCCGCCAGGTTGAACAGCGCGTTGTGGGCGTCATAGGTGTTGGGCGTCCAGCCCAGCAGGTAGAAGCTGGTGTTGAAGCGCGGCAGGTTCACCTCGGCGAAGAAGCGCAGCCGGGTCTGGGCGTTCAGCGTCACCCGCACGCCGATGCGCGCCAGCATGGAGACGACGGCGGTGCAGACCGCCTCGTCATTCACGTAGCGGTCATTGGGGCAGTCGAGCGTGACGCCGAAGCCGTTGGGATAGCCGGCCTCGGCCAGCAGGCGGCGCGCCTGGTCCAGGTCCACCGGCGGGCGCCGGTCGTTCTCCTCCAGGAAGCCGTTCACGCCGGGGCCGAAGATCTGGTTGGTGATGCGCGCCTGCCCGCGCATCACGCGGCTGCGGATCGCCTCCATGTCAATGGCCAGGGCCATGGCGCGGCGCACCCGCACGTCCTTGAAGGGGTTGCGGCCGCGCACGTCGCTCTTCAGCAGCTCGTCCCGGCTCTGGTCCATGCCGAGGTAGATGGTGCGCAGCTCCGGCCCCTGGATGATGCGCAGCCCCGCGGTGCGGGAGATGCGCTCCATGTCCTGCGGCGGCACGGTGTAGACCATGTCCACCTCGCCGCTCAGCAGGGCTGCGATGCGCGTGGCGTCGTTGGCGATGACGTTGAACTCGACGCGGGTGAGGTTGTGCTCCGGCCGGTCCCACCACAACGGGTTGGGGGCCAGCACGGTGCGGCGGTCGGGCTCGCGGCTCACCAGCACGAAGGGGCCGGTGCCCATGGCGTTGCGGGTGGCGAAGTTCTCCTCCCGCGCCGTCAGGTCCGCCACGCGCGCGGCGTTGTTCCGCTCGCTCCAGGCCCGCGACATGATGCCCCAGGAGGTGAGGTTCTGCGGCAGGATGGGGTCCGGCACGCGCGTCGTCATCTCGACCGTGTGGTCGTCCACCTTGCGCACCTGGTCCACCGAGGCGAGAAAGGAGGCGGTGTTCGACCCCGGCCCCCGCACCCGCTGGGCGGAGAACACCACGTCATCGGCCGTGAAGGGCGTGCCGTCGCTGAAGCGCACCCCCTGGCGCAGGGTGAAGCGCCAGGTCAGCGGGTCCAGCTGGGTCCAGGCGGTGGCCAGCGCCGGCTCCAGCTCCAGCGTGCGGGAGCGGCGGATGAGCGGTTCGTAGATGTTGGCGTTGAAGGTCAGCAGGAAGGTTTCCTGCCGGGAATAGGGGTCCAGCGAGTTCACGTCGCCGTCATTGGCCCAGCGGAACACGTTGGCCTGCGCGGCGGCGGCGCCGCCCAGGCCCAGCGCGACGGTCGTCGCCAGCAGCAGTCGTCGAAGCATCCCTTGCCATCCCTGATTCGGTTGGTTCTGCCGGGATGCTGCGGCACAACGCGGCCGCTGGGAAGCGGGATCAGCAGGGTTCCACGCGCGCCAGCCAGCAGCCGGGGCGCGCGGTGTGGATGTTCACGAAGGCCACGCGCGGATCGGCCAGCCTGTCGCGCAGCGGCGCCTCCGCCTCGGCGCCGGGCAGCACGAGGCCGAGGTCATAGAGGCACATCCCCGCCGCGTCGTAGTGGCGGAGCGAGATGACGGGGTTCGCCGTCACCGTTTCCGGCAGCGCATCGGCGGGTTCGGCCCGCGCGCAGTCCCCGGCGTGCAGGAAGATGGGCGAGGGCGTCCAGTAGGGCCCCTGGGGCAGCGGCAGGTCCCAGCTGGCCAGCAGCATCGCCTCGCCGGGCAGGCCCAGGCGCAGGCAGTGGCGGCACGGAAAGCCCGGTCCGTCCACGATGCGCTCATGCACCGGGCCGCCGCGGTCGTCGCGGCGGGTGGCGCGGAAGCGGCGGGCGGATTCGGTGTCCATGGGGACGCAGCGGAAGCGGCTCATGCCGGCACCATGCCCCGGCGTGGCGGCCCGCGCCTGCCGCCCGTTGCGGCGGAAGGCTGGCCCCGCGCCGGCCCGCTGGGGTGCGGAAGAAAAAGGCCGGCGCGGGGGGACGCCAGGGGCGGCTGCCCCCGGCGTGTGGCCAGTTGTGCACCAAGCCTCAGCGCAGCGCTGTGATGTCAATCACATCCGCGGCCGGAAGATTCGCCACCGGGCCGCGCGTCTCGATCCGCCCGTCCATCAGCCCCAGCACGTGCAGCGCGCCATCGGCCAGCACGAAGCCGGTGTTCCGGTCCGCCGCGGTGGACAGGATGTCGAAGGCCGCGCCTGCCGGCAGGGCGGCGGAAAGCCGCGCGCGCGGCGCCTGCACGCCGTCATTGGGCGGGTTCTGGACGTTCAGGTTGCCCAGCAAGGTGTCCAGCGTCAGCAGCATCGTCGCCGTGGTGCCGGCGAAGCTGTTGGTGTAGGCGCCGGCGGTGATGCGCGGCTGCGTGCCCGACAGCTCGCCCGCGCCATGCTTCAGGCTGCCGTCGCGCACCGCCTGCCCGTTCTCCACGTTCACGCGCAGCGAGGTGCCGGAAACGCCCATCACCCGCAGCCGGTCCGCCGCCGGGTTGAAGTCCACCACGGCGCGCCCGCCGCTCTCGAAGGTCTCCGACAGGCGCGAGACCGCCGTGGCGCGCCCCGTCCGCGGGTCCAGCGTGACGATCTGCCCGCGGTCGGTGAGGCCGTACAGCTTCCCGTCGGCGGGGCGCTGGTCCATGCCCACCAGCGTGCCGTCGGCGCCGCTGACGCGCACGGGTGCGGTGGCGCGCCGGGTGGCGGCGTCAATCGTGACGAGGCGGTTGTCGGCGGTCAGCGCCACCAGGGTCTGGGCGCTGCAGGCCCCGGCGGCGCCGGCCAGGGCGGCGGCGGCCAGCAGGGTGGTGGTGGTGATCTTGGGCATCGGTCTGCACTCCGGTGGCGCGGGGCTCATCCCCCGGGCAGGGCGCGTTACGGGCCGGCGCGGCGCCTGGATGCAGGGCCGCGCGGAAAAATCACGCGCCCCGCGCCGGCAGCAACCGGCCGATGAACAGGATCGGCCCGGTCGGCCGGCCGGTGGGCGAGCCACCCGGCGGTTCCAGCGTGATCTCGATCAGCATCCCCGCCTCGGGCCGCACCCGCGCCGGCACGGTGAAGCGCCCCTCGGTCGGCACCAGCCCCAGCGAGACCGGCGCCGTGGCCCCCGGCGGCAGCGCCCAGAGCTGCGCCGCCCGTCCCTCCGGCACCGCGCGCCCATTCACCGCGGCCAGCGAGATCGCCTCGCCCCGCGCCTCCACCAGGAAGGCCGGCGCCTCGCGGTCGGACAGCATCACCGTCAGCAGCGGCGGCGCCGGGCGCGGGAGCAGGAGCGCCGCAATCCCTGCGGTGGCCGCGCCGGCGAGGAAGCCCAGCGCCGGCCAGCGCAGGCGGCGGCGCCGCACCGGGCGCGCGCCGT
>JBEQBS010000171.1:0-6745 GCA_041639675.1 Rubritepida sp.
CGGGGTGGGCGCCGGCGCGGCACAGCAGCGGGCCGAACATCAGCCGGAAGCGCCCCGGCCGCTCCAGCGCGAAGCGCACATAGGCCGGCCCCTGGGCGCGGATGCCCGCCCCGGCCAGGGCGGCGGCGAACTGGGCGAAGTGGCGCGCCGCCAGCGCGGCCAGCAGCGCCTCCTTGTCCGCGAAATGGCGGTAGGCCGCGGCGGGCGAGGCGCCGGCCAGCCGCGCGGCCTCGCGCAGGGACACCTCGCCGGATTCGATGAGGGAATCGGCGGCGTCGAGCAGGGCGGCGCGCAGGTCGCCATGGTGATAGGGCTTCGCGGATGCCGACATTGCCTTCATGCCCGCGTTGAAGTGAACGACGTAAACATACGCGGCGCGGCGCCCATGTCCATCGCCATCACCCCCCACCTCCTCGCCCTGCCGGGCTGAGGCGCTGGCCCTGGCCTTGCCGCGGGGCGGCGGCGGCCGCCTGGAAAAGCTTGAAGCCGACGTCGCGCGCGACCCGGACTTCCCGCCTCAGCCGTGGCGGACCAGCACGGTGAACTCCCACAGCCCGTAATCCTGCAGCAGCGCCACATGGCGCCCGTGGCGCTCCAGGCAGCGGCGCAGCACCGCCACGGGGTCGAAGTAGTGCAGCCCCGGCCGCCGCCGGGCGGGGTCCGAGCACAGGGACAGCATGTTGAAGCCGAAGCCCCGCCGCCCCGCCGCCGCCAGCGTGTCCAGCACCGCCTCGGCATGCGCCTCCCACGCCGCAGGCGCGATGCCCGCGCGCACGTTCAGCACGCCCGAGGCGATGGCGTAGTCCGCCGGCGCATCCGGCGCATCGCCCAGGTGCCAGCTGGCCGCCGCATCCCCCGCATGGGCCGCCCGCGCGGCGTCCAGCATGGCGGGCACCAGGTCCCAGCCGGCGAAGGCGCCGTGGTGGCCCTGCGCGCGCAGGAAGCGCAGGAAGTCCCCATAGCCGCAGCCGAGGTCGAGCACGGAGGCGCCCGGCGCATCCAGCAGCCGCAGGAACTGGGCGTGGCGCAGCGCCTGGGACTCCGCGCCGTTCCAGTCCACCCCGCGCGGCGTCGCCCCGTGCTCGCGCAGGCGCCCGGCGTAGTAGGCGCGCACGGCGCCGGGGATGGCCGCGTCGCTCATGCCGCGCGGCCCAGCAGGGCGGCCGCCGCCGGGCCGGCGTTGAGGAGGAGATCCACCACCGAAACCGCCGGCTCGAAGCCGGGCCCGGTCTGCGGGTAGGGGGGCCGCCCCCCGTGGTCCATCCATTCCACGGCGATGCCGCGGGCGGCGAAGGGCGCGGGGTCGAGGTAGGCGCGCGCCGCCGGGCCGGTGAGGTAGCGCGTCGCCCCCGCCGCCTCCGCCAGCGCGGCCAGGCGCAGGGAGGGGTCCATGGCGGCCAGCGCCGCGCGCGGCAGCAGCGCCACGTCGCGCAGGATGGGCGTGCCGATGCCCAGCCGGGCGTTGATGCCGCGGATCAGCGCCTCGTTCACCGCGCTCAGCAGCGGCAGGCGGGCGGCGGCGCGCAGCAGCGCCTCCAGCGCCGGCAGCTCCGCCGCATGGGCCGCCGTGGCGTAGTTCCGGCGCAGGGCGGCGGCATGCGCCTCCGCCCAGCCCGGGTCGCTCACCGCCGTCTCGTCAATGGGCTGGAGGAAGCGGCCGCGCGTGGCCACCGGCACCGTCAGCCAGGCCAGGCCCTGCGGGGTGCGGATGCGGTTGCGGTTGCGCCAGTCGCGCCGGGTGAACTGCACGCTGTCGAGCAGGACCAGCGCATCGGCGCGGCGCACCATGTCGAACCAGCCGCGCCAGGGGAGGTAGTTGGATTGGGTGACCACCACCATCCTGCTCATCGCCCCCCGTGGTAGCGGCGCCCCCGGGGGCTGTCCAGGCGGGGCGCCCGCTGGCAGGCTGCGGCCGATGGACATGCGGCCGATCCTGCGGCGGGGCGGCGGCTGATGCGCTGGCGGCGGCTCGGGCGGCTCTTCGCCGGGGATGGCGCGGGGGGCTGGACGCACAGCCACGGCATCGTCGGCATTCCCCGCCCGCTGGGCGGGCCGCTGTGGCGCATCCATTTCAGCCCGCGCGACGGCCAGGGGCGCTCCAACCTGTCCTGGCTGGACATCAGCCTGCGCGAGCCCGGGCGGGTGCTGCGCCGCTCCGCCCGCCCGCTGCTGGAGCCGGGCCGCCCCGGCTGCTTCGACGAGGCCGGGGCGATGGGCGCCTGCATCGTCGAGGCCGGGGGCGAGGAGCGCCTCTACTACCAGGGCTTCAGCCGGCCGCGCTCCGTCCCGTTCCACGCCGCCATCGGCTTGGCGGTGCGCCCGGCCGGCGACCCCGGCCGCCCCTTCGCGCGGGTGGGCGAGGGGCCCCTGCTGGACCGCTGCCGGGAGGAGCCCTTCTTCGTCGCCAACCCCGCCGTGCGGCCGGATGGGCAGGGGGGCTGGCGCATGTGGTACCAGTCCGGCCGGCCCTGGGCGGGGGCGGAAGGGGCCTGGCTGCCGCGCTACGACATCCGCGAGGCGTGGTCGGCCGATGGGCTGGACTGGCGGCCCCTGCCCGGCCGCGCCCTGCCCTTCGCCCATCCGGGCGAGGTGGCGATCGCGCGCTTCTGGCCGCTGCGGGAGGCCGATGGGCGCTGGCGCGCCTTCTACTCCTTCCGTGGCGACGCCTGGCCCTACCGCATGGGCACCGCGACCTCGCCCGACGGGCATTGCTGGACACGCGAGGACGGGGCGATGGCGATGGCGGTGGAGCCGGGCGGGTGGGAGCGGCTGTCCCTGCACTACCCGACCGTCTTCGACGCCGAAGGGGCGCGCTGGATGCTCTACAGCGCCGGGCGCTATGGCGATGCCGGGCTGGGGCTGGCGATGCTGGAGCAGGACTGACGCCGCGCGGCGGTCAGCCCGCGCCGCGCCGCACGTGGGCGAGGGCCTGGGCGTAGAAGCCCTGCTGCGCCGCCTCGATCACCGCGGGCGCCAGGCGCCGGAGCACCGTCTCGCGGTTGATGCGCGCGGCACGGTCCACCAGCGCGTCGTCGGTCAGCGCCACGGACACGCGCGAGGCCGCCTGCTCCAGGTCGCCCAGGCGCAGCAGGAAGCCCCCGGCGCCGTCCTCGAACCATTCGTCGCAGCAGGCGGTGTCGGTCTGGATGGGGAAGCAGCCCATGGACATCGCCTCCAGCACCGAGGTGCTGATGCCGTCCGAGGCGGAGATGCCCAGATAGGCGCGGGCCTGGCCGTAGAGCGCCATCATCTCCGCATGGCCCACGCGGTCGAGCACGCGGATGTTGAGCTTCCCCGATTCCGTCAGCGCGCGGGCCCGCGCGGCGGGGCCGGGCGAGGCGGAGAACAGCACGATCTCGAAGCGGCCCAGCCGGTCGGCCACGTATTCCAGGGCGTCCAGCGCCAGGTGGGCGCGGCCGGCGAAGTGGTCGTAGCCCTTCACCATCAGCAGGCGGCGTTGCGAGGGCGGGGGCAGCCCGGGCGGGCCGGCCTCTAGCGCGCCGGAATTGGGCAGCACCGGCAGTTCCGGCCCACGGTAGCCGAACTCCCGCGCCAGGGCGATGTCGCGCCGGCACTCGCAGGAATACAGGTCCGCCGCTTCCAGCAGGCGGCGGATGGCGGGGGCATGGGCGGGGTCGCGGCCATGCAGGACGATGTCGGAGCCGTAGTTGGTGGCCAGCCAGGGCGGGAAGCGCCCCGCCCCCATGAGGTCGCGCGTGGCGAGCGCGAGGTAGCCGCAATGCTGGAACTCCATGGAGTGCAGGAGGTCCGGCTTCAGCTCCTCGATCAGCCGCGCCAGCACGGCGGGGCCGCGCAGCGCCTCGCAGGAGGAGCCGGTGCCCCAGAAGGGAATGCGCTCGCCCGGGGCGGGACGCAGGCCGGTGTGGAAGCTGCGGGTGCGGAAGGCGGGCGGCTCCTCCGGCGGCGGGGGGGGTTCCAGGCCCAGGCGGCGGCGCAGCACGCCGGCGGCATGACGGCCTGCCTGGATGGCGGAACGAACGCTCCACTCGCGGATGGCCGGCCGGGAGTCGGGCATCGAAGTCGGCTCAGGCGGTGCATCGCCCGCTAGGGGCTCGTGCCAAGTGACATCGCGGATCTTGCTGTCTGGTGGCAGGCCATCAATGCCGAACAGGTGCAGGTCCCACCCTTGGCCGGCAAGCCCACGGATCCACCGGGCGACATGCGGGCTGTTCTGGATGCCCACGAACAGGATGCGGGGTCGCTGCATCAGCCGCGTGCATCGAGCTCGTGCTGCAATGCACGCGCGAGCGTCTCAAGGGCGCGCCTGCGCTCAGCGGCCTCATTGATGCGGCGGGCCATCGCGTCAACCTCGTGCCGGCAACGCTCCGACGGAGGCGCGGCCGCCACTGGCGCAGCAAGGGCTTCGCTGAATCCGGCATTGCGGCGCGTCAGCTCGGCGATCTGTGTTTCCCGCTCCGCGATGATGGCCTGCAACTTCGCATTCTGCTCCCGAAGGGTTGCAATGACGTGGTCCCGCTCACCAATCACGGCGTAAAGCCGCCGGGTGAAGGGTAGTCGCCTGGCGACGCGGCCGGGAAGGCTGGAATTGTAGACCACCTCAGTTACCCTCGCCGGTTCCGTGCTCGAGATTCAGGACGAACTGGCGCAGGGCCGCGACCTGATCACCGTGGATGCTCAGCCTTTCATCCTCTAGGCAGGCCGCAAGCTGCACCCGGGCGCCGACCCGCGCGGCGTGAAAATCATGGGCTGTGGCACTGTCCCCTGCCCGCACGACCGTCAGTGCATGGTCAATGCCGACGACGCCGTGTCGGGATGCGATCCGCAGCCAGAGCGTGATGTCCTCACTGACCGCGAGCCCGCCGGGGAAGCGCAGCCCCTCCTCGCGCAGGGATGTACGCACCATCACCGTCGGAGTCGCGATGCCGCAGCCGCTGATGATCGCCGGAAAATCGTTGTAGCGCCCGGCCGGCATTCGCCGCATTCGTGCGGGGTCGCTGGTGAGGAGCTGGTAGCTGGTGTGGCTGAAGGCGGCTCCCTGCTCCTCCATGATGCGCAGCTGGGCGGTGACTTTGTTGGGCAGCCAAAGGTCATCCGCATCCAGGAATGCGACATACTCGCCCTTGGCCTCTGCCCAGCCGCGGTTGCGGGCTGCCGCTGCGCCGGCGTTTGCCTGGCGGATCAACCGAGCGCGGCCAGCGTGCCGCGCCACCGCACGCTCGAGCGGCTGAGTGTCCTCGGTCGAGCCGTCATCCACCACGACAATCTCGACGCGGGGATGCAGCTGGGCAGCGGCACTTTCCACCGCAGCGACGGCAAGGCCGATGCGATTGAACACGGGGATCACGGCCGTCACCAACGTGTCCAGCAGCGCCCGCTCAGCATCGGCATGCAGGGCGAGGGCCGTGTCGTGCAGGCCGTTATGCGCCAAGAAGGCTGCGGTGCGCTCGGCAAAGCGAAGGGCCGTGCCTTCCATGGCCAGCTTCACGGCATGCGGGGTGTCGCGCACCATGCGGCGCCACAGTGCCGTCGCTTCGAGGACATGGTCGGCCTGCCGCGACCCCTGCTCGTCGTGCTGGCGGCTCTCGATCAGCACCTCGGGCATGTGGCGGAAGCGCGCGCCGGCCTGGATCATGCGGAACCACAAATCGTAGTCCTGCGTGGTCGGCAGGGCGGGATCGAAGCCGCCCACCTCGTCGAACAGGCCGCGCGGCAGGAAGACGGAGCAGCCGTGGATGGATCCGCGTAGCAGCGCGTAGAGCGGCTTGGCCTCCAGCAGCGCGTGGTCCAGCCGGTTCTCGCCCAGCGCGGCGCCGTCCGGGCCGATGAGGCGGTAGTCCGCGATCAGCACCTCGCGCGCCGGACGGCCGAGCCGCACCCACTCCTCCGCCTGGCGGCGGGTCTTGTGCGGCAGGTGGATGTCGTCATGCGACAGCCAGCAGAAGATCTCGCCGGTCATCGCGGCGATGCCCGCGTTCAGCGCGGTGGCGACGCCGCCATTCTCCTTCGCGACGTAGCGGATGCGGTCGCCGTAGGAGCGCGCGATGGCGTCGGTCGCGCCGTCGTCGCGCGAGCCGTCATTGACCACCACCACCTCGAAGTCCGGGTAGTCCTGGGCCAGGGCGCTGTCCAGCGCGGCGCGCATGTAGTTGGCGCCGTTGTACACCGGCACGACGATGGAGACGCGCGGCAGGCTCATGCGGCGGCGTCCAGGCGCAGCGCGGCCTCGTCGAAGTCCACCCGCAGCATCACGCCGTTGTTGCGCCCGCCCGGCGTCACGTCGAAGAACAGCGCATCATGCGCCCAGTGGTGCTGGACGTGGGTGTCTATGGGGCCGGAGGCGATGGTGAGGGTGATGCTGTAGCGCCCGGCCTGCAGGCGGGGCATGCGGAAGGCGAAGCGGGCCTCCGCCTCGCTGCCCGGCGGCAGGGCATCCGGGACCGCCATGCCGAGCGAGGCGCTGTTGTCGCCCAGGATGGGCTGGCCCAGCCGGTCCTTGACGTGGAAGCCGACGATGGGCAGCACCACCTCCCGCAGCGCGCGCACGCGCCAGGACAGCGCCACGTGCTCGCCGCCGCGCAGCACGGGCAGCGGCGCGCCGTCGGCGCGGGTGAGGGAGGCGGCGACGATCTCCGCGCCGCCGTCGCCGAAGGAATCCGTGTGCGCCAGCCAGTCGAAGACGGGCGTGCCCTCGGGCTCCGGCGCGGGCGGCAGCTCGGGCGCGGGGGGCTTCGGCGCGGCGATGGCGGCTGCCGGGGCCTCCTCG
>JBEQBS010000172.1:0-6722 GCA_041639675.1 Rubritepida sp.
GGACAAGACCGGCACGCTGACCGAGGGCCGCCCCGCCCTGCTGCCCGGCGCCTGGAACCAGGACGACCTGCGGGCCGCCGCCGCGCTCGCCGCCGCCTCCCGCCACCCGCTGGCCCAGGCGCTGCGTGCCGCCTGCCCGGAAGCCCGCCCGCTTGAGGGCGTGACGGAGCACCCGGGCGAGGGCATGGCCGCACCGGATGGCACGCGGCTGGGCAGCGCGCGCTTCTGCGGCATCGCGGCCGGGGGCGGCATGGCGCTGCACCTGGCGCGCCCCGGCCAGCCGACGGTGGCCTTCCGCTTCGAGGACCGGCTGCGCCCGGACGCCGCCGCCGCCGTGGCCGCGCTGAAGGCCGCCGGCCTGTCGGTGGAGCTGCTGAGCGGCGATGGGGCGGACGTGGTGGCGCGCATCGCCGCCGAGGCCGGCATCACCGAATGGACCGCCGCCGCCACCCCCGCCGACAAGGCCGCGCGCGTGGCCGCGCTGGCCGCGCAGGGTCGGCGCGTGCTGATGGTGGGCGACGGCATCAACGACGCCGCGGCGCTCGCCGCAGCCCATGCCTCCGCCGCGCCGGGCGAGGGCACGGACCTGGCCCAGGCCGCCAGCGACTTCGTGCTGCGCGGGGGCGGGCTGCTGCCGCTGGCGCGCGCCATCGGCACGGCGCGCCGGGCGCAGCGCCTGGCGCGGCAGAACATCCTCTTCGCCTTCTGCTACAATGTGCTGGCGGTGCCGGTGGCGATCGCCGGCTTCGCCACGCCGCTGATCGCCGCGCTGGTCATGGCCTCCTCCTCGCTGGCCGTGATCGGCAATGCGATGCGGGCCGGGAAGGAAGGCTAGATGGACATCCTGGTGTACCTGATTCCGGTGGCGCTGTTCCTCGGCGGCCTGGGGCTGCTCGGCTTCCTCTGGGCCATGCGCACCGGCCAGTACGAGGACCTGGACGGCGCCGCCGCCCGCATCCTCTTCGACGACGACCAACCCACGAATGAAAGGCGCTGAGATGCCCGGCTTCTTCATCCCCTTCTATGCCGTCATGGCCCTGATCGGCCTGTTCACCTTCGCTGCCGCCGATGGCTACCTGGGCTTCTTCGGCGGGCTGATGCTGCTGTTCGGCGTGCTGATGGCCTATGGCGTGGTGAAGCGCGTCTTTGACGCGAAGGACGCCGCGGCGCATTGACGGGCAGGCGGCAAGCCGCGGGAGGCCAAAGCCGCAGGCGAGGCCAGCCGCCACGCGCCACGCCCACAGGCCCGCCACCGCCCACGCAGGATGCGCGCGCACGGCGCGCGCCGGCACCCTTCAGGGGGCCGAAGCCAAGCCGCCCGGAGGGCGGCGCCCGGCGTAGCCGTCGCCATGGGCGGCGGCGATGAGGGCACGGCAACGACTCACGCCCGTACCGCCGTTCACGGCGGCACGGGCGTGAACACCTGCTTCAGGCAGCGCAGCCCGAAGGCGGTGCGCGTGTGCCGGACCCCGGGCAGGCGGTAGATCTTTTCGCGCAGCAGCCGCTCATAGCCCGCGGTGCCGCCCACCGCGGCCTTGAGGATGTAGTCGTATTCCCCGGTGGCGAGCCACGCCTCCACCACCTCCGGCATGGCGGCGATGGCTTCCTCGAAGCGCGCCAGCTGCGCCTCGTCGTGCTTCTCCGTCATCACCTCGATCCACACCGTGTCGGGCAGGCCCAGCGCCGCCTGGTCCAGCTCGGCGCGATAGCCGCGGATGATGCCCTGCGCCTCCAGACGCCGCACCCGCGCCCAGCAGGGGGAGGCCGACAGCCCCACCCGCTCGGCCAGTTCGGCATTGGTCAGCCGCGCCTCCCGGTGCAGGGTGCGGAGGATCCGGCGGTCAATCGCGTCCATGGCGGCAGATCCTTCCGTGTTTTCGGCGGTGCACAACAGAATACGGGATGAAACGCGGCGCCTTCCAGCCCATCCTCCCATGCGTCGGGAAGGGAGGCTTCGGTGAACACCATCGCGCGCGAGGGTCTGTCGCTGGAGGAGCGCTGGGAAGCCGCGGGCCGCGAGACGCTGCTGACCGGCACCCAGGCTCTGGTGCGCCTGCCGCTGCTGCGCCGCCAGCTCGACGCCCAGGCGGGGCACGACACGGCGGGCTTCATCAGCGGCTATCGCGGCTCGCCGCTCGGCGGCTACGACAAGGAGCTGTGGAAGCAGCGCGAGCGCCTGAAGGCCGCGCGCATCCACTTCGAGCCCGGGCTGAACGAGGACCTGGCCGCTACCGCCTGCTGGGGCACGCAGCAGGTGGGGCTGCTGCCGGGCGCGACGCAGGCGGGCGTCTTCGCCATCTGGTACGGCAAGGGGCCGGGCGTGGACCGCTCGGGCGACGTGCTGCGCCACGCCAATGGCGCCGGCACCGCGCCGCTGGGCGGCGTGCTGGCCCTGGCCGGCGACGACCCGGCGTCGAAATCCTCCACCGTCACCAGCGGCAGCGAGCACGCCTTCGCCGACCTGGAGATGCCGATGCTCGACCCCGCCGACGTGGCGGAGGTGCTGGAATACGGCGTCAAGGCCATCGCCATGGGCCGCCATGCCGGCACCTGGGTCGGCCTCAAATGCGTCGCGGAGACGATGGACGCCACCATGTCCCTGGTGGTGGACCCCGCCGCCTATGCCACTGTCGCGCCTGACGCGCCGGGCGACGTGCATATCCGCCTGAAGGATGCGCCGCTGGCCATCGAGCAGCGGCTGCGCCACGTGAAGCTGCCCGCCGCCCAGGCCTTCGCCCGGCTGAACGGCATGGACCGCATCGTGCAGGACAGCCCCCATGCGCGCTTCGGCATCGCCGTGCGCGGCAAGGCATGGAGCACGCTGAAGCAGGCGCTGGCCGATGCCGGCATCTCGCCGGAACTGGCGCGCATCGGCGGGCTGCGCATCTGGAAGGTCGGCCTGGCCTGGCCGCTGGACCGCGCGGGCGCGCAGGCCTTCGCCCGCGGGCTGGAGGAGGTGCTGGTGGTGGAGGACCGCCGCGCCTTCCTGGAACCGCAGCTGCGCGAGGCCTTCTATGACCTGCCCGCCCGCCCGCGCATCGGCGGCAAGGACGTGCTGAGCGACCTGGCGGAGCTGGACGCCGCGCAGATCCTCCGCGCCCTGCATGCCCGCCTGCCGGAAACCCTGCGGACCGAGGCGCTGGCGGCGCGCATCGCGGAGCTCGACGCGCAGGTGCCGCAGGACCCCATTGCGCTGCGCACGCCCTTCTTCTGCCCCGGCTGCCCGCACAACACGTCAACCCGCGTGCCCGAGGGCAGCCATGCGCTTGCCGGCATCGGCTGCCACTACCTGGCGAAGGACATGGGCCGCGACAGCGACCTCTTCACCCAGATGGGCGGCGAGGGCACCCCCTGGATCGGCCAGCGGCACTTCACCGCCACGCCGCACGTCTTCGCCAACATGGGCGACGGCACCTATGCCCATAGCGGCTCCCTCGCCATCCGCGCCGCCGTCGCCGCCAAGGCGCGGATGACCTTCAAGATCCTGGTGAACAGCGCCGTGGCGATGACCGGCGGCCAAGCGCCGGATGCCGAGGTGACGGTGCCGCGCATCGCCGCCCAGCTGGCCGCCGAGGGCGTGGGGCGCATCGCCATCGTCGCCGACGACCCGGATCGCCACCGTGGCGACGCGCTGATCCCCGCCTTCGCCAGCTTCCACCCCCGCGCCGAGCTGGACGCCGTGCAGCGCGAGCTGCGCGAATACCCGGCCACCAGCGCGCTGATCTACGACCAGCAATGCGCCACCGAGCGCCGGCGCATGCGCAAGCGCGGCACCGCGGCGGCCGCCGTGAAGCGCGCCGTCATCAACCCGCGCGTCTGCGAGGATTGCGGCGATTGCTCCCGCGCCTCCAACTGCATCGCGGTGGAGCCGGTCGAGACGCCTTGGGGCCGCAAGCGCCGCATTGACCAGAGCGCCTGCAACCAGGATCTTTCGTGTGTCGAGGGCTTCTGCCCGTCCTTCCTCACGGTCGAAGGCGTGGAACCGGCGCGGCCGCCCGTGCCGGAAGCCGCCATCCCGCCGCCGGAGCCCGCGCTGCCCGAACCGGCGGCCGGCGACACCTGGAACATCCTGCTGGCCGGCATCGGCGGGCAGGGCACCACGGCGCTGGCGCAGATCATCGCCGTCGCCGCGCAGATGGAGGGCCGCCCGGTCCGCTCGCTGGACATGCTGGGCCTGGCGCAGAAGGGCGGCGGCGTCTTCGCGCAGTTGCGCCTCGGCCGAGCGGGCGAGGCGGTGCCCAGCCCGCGCATCGGCGCCGGCCAGGCGGATGCGGTGATCGCCGCCGACCTGATCGGCGCGCATGGCCGGGTGGCGCGGCCGATGCTGGGCGCGCGCACGCGGGTGGTCGCCAATGCCGACCTCGCCAGCACCGGCGCCTTCGTGCTGGACACCGAGACGCGCAACGACCCCGCGGCGATGCTGGCCAGCCTGCGCGCCACGGGTGCTTCCGTCACCGCCCTGCCGGCCTCCCGCGCGGTGGAGGAGGACTTCGGCGACCTCATCTTCCTCAACGTCTTCCTGCTCGGCGCCGCCTGGCAGGCCGGCATGCTGCCGCTGGGGCGCGAGGCGCTGCGCCGCGCCATCACGCTGAACGGCGTGCAGGTGGAGCGCAACCTCGCCGCCTTCGAGGCCGGGCGGCTGGCCCGACCGCAGGAGCCGGCCGCGCCGGAGGCCGTGGATGCCATGGTGGCGCGGCTTTCGGCCGACCTCGCGCTCTACCAGTCCCGCCGCTACGCCGCGCGCTTCGACGCGCTGATGGCGGCGCTGCGCGGCGCGACGGCGGATGAGGCGCTGCTGCGCGAGGCGGCGCGCCAGGCCCATCGCGCCATGGCGATCAAGGATGAATACGAGGTGGCGCGGCTGCATGCCGACACCTCGTGGCTGGCAGGGCGCTTCAGCGGCGAGGGGCGCATCGCCATCCATCTGGCCCCGCCCTTCCTGGGTGCCCGCAAGCGCGCATTCGGCCCCTGGATGCTGCGCGCCATGGGCCTGCTGCGCCACGGCAAGGCGCTGCGCGGCACCGTGCTGGACCCCTTCGGCCACACGGAGGAACGCCGCGGCGAACGCGCGCTGCGCGAGGAGTTCCTGGAGACGCTGGCCCGCTTCATCCCGCTGCTGCACCCGGCCAACGAGGCGCTGCTGCTGGCATGGCTGCGCGAATGGGCCGGCATCAAGGGCTTCGGCCACGTCAAGGCGGCGAACATCGCCGCCGCGCGGCCGCGCATCGCCGAGGCCGGGCGCCTGTTCCTCGCCTCCGCGGCGCGATAGCGTCGAGGGACGGAGGACACGGCCCATGTTCGATCTGCCCGAGGCGACGCGCGAGCTGCAGGCCGTCGCGCTGGACTTCGCGAAGGAGCGCATCGCCCCCCACGCCCTGCGCTGGGACGAGGAGCGCCACTTCCCGGTGGAGGTGCTGCGCGAGGCCGCCGCGCTCGGCATGGCCGGCCTCACCGTGCGCGAGGAGTCGGGCGGCGCTGGGCTGACGCGGCTGGACGCCGCCGTGGTGTTCGAGGCGCTGGCCACCGGCTGCCCCGCCGTCAGCGCCTTCCTGAGCATCCACAACATGGTGGCGTGGATGATTGACCGCTGGGGCACGGACGCCCAGCGTGCCGCGCGGCTCCCCTCCCTGCTGAGGATGGAGCGCATCGCCTCCTACTGCCTCACCGAGCCCGGCGCGGGCTCCGACGCCGCGGCGCTGGCCACCCGCGCCGTGCGGGACAATGCGGGCTACGTGCTGGACGGCACCAAGCAGTTCATCAGCGGGGCGGGCGCGTCGGACCTCTACCTCACCATGGTCCGCACCGGCGGGCCGGGGGCCGATGGCGTCTCGGCCGTGCTGGTGGAGAAGGGGACGCCCGGCCTTTCCTTCGGCCTGAACGAGAAGAAGATGGGCTGGAACGCCCAGCCCACCCGGCAGGTGGTGTTCGACGCCTGCCGCATCCCGGCCGATGCCCTGCTGGGCAAGGAAGGCCAGGGCTTCCGCTACGCCATGGCGGGCCTCGATGGCGGGCGGCTGAACATCGCCGCGTGCAGCCTGGGCGGGGCGCAGGCGGCGCTGGACATCGCGCTGGGCTACGTGAAGGAACGCCGCGCCTTCGGCCGCCCCATCGCCGACTTCCAGGCCACCCAGTTCCGCCTGGCGGAGATGGCGACGGAGCTGGAGGCCGCGCGGTCCTTCCTGTGGCGGGCCTGCGCGAAGCTGGATGCGCGCGCGCCTGATGCCGGGGTGTTCTGCGCCATGGCCAAGCGCCACGTCACCGATGCGGGCTCGCGCATCGCCGACGAGGCGCTGCAGCTGCTGGGCGGCTATGGCTACCTGCATGACTACGGGATCGAGAAGCTGGTGCGCGACCTGCGGGTGCACCGCATCCTGGAAGGCACGAATGAGATCATGCGCGTCATCACCGCCCGCCACCTGCTGAAAGGATAGGGCGGGACGCGCGGCGGGATCATGCGCGTCATCGCCGCCCGCCATCGGCTTCGCGCTTGATCCGGCGGCCCGCGCCCGGCTAGATGCACGCATGCGTTGCATCGCCGCCCTCCTGTTCGCCGCCCTCGCCCTGCCGGCCCAGGCGCAGCAGCGCGTGGTGGTGGTGCCGGCCGATGCCACGGTCGCCATTCCCGCCCGCGGCGCCGCCGCCCCGCCCATGGTCGCCGCCAGCCGCCCGCGCCTGACCCGCAACGGGCGGGAGGGCGGGCGCACCGCCCGCGCCCAGCCGGC
>JBEQBS010000173.1:0-6710 GCA_041639675.1 Rubritepida sp.
CGACTGACCCCACGGGAGGCCGCGCATGAGCATGCACGGCGCGCCGCAACCGCCCCGGTCCTGCCTCGACCGCGGCACGCGCAGCCCGACCAACGACAGCGAGGTGAACGCCATGCGCGCCGCCGCTTGGCATCGGCACGGCGTGGCCGCGCTGCCTGTCGCCGACATCACGGACGACTGGCTCCGCCAGGCCATCACCAACGAAGCCAATCGGCGCTGGGGGCGTCGCAACGGGGAGAACCACCATGGCCGGTAAGCGCAAGCCCAAGGTGCCGAAGCCGAAGCACGACGATCTGGCGAAGCCGTCGAAGTGGCGGATGCAGCACGGTGGCTTCTCGGAGCCGATCCGCGAGGCGGATCCCGAGACCGGCAGCCCAGTCCAGCATCGCCGCGCCGTGGACACGCTCGGGCTGATGCTGGCGCACGGCAGCATCACGCCACAGATGCACGAAGCGGGTGAGATCTTCCGCGGGCTGTTCCGCGCCGCCTGCTTCGACAGCATGTCGACGTCGCAGATCATGCGCATCCCAGGCACGCGCGTCGACACGCTCTCGACGATGCAGGTGGAGGCACGGCGCCGCGTCGCTGCGGCGCTCGATAAGCTGGGGGGGCAGGACAGCCCCTGCGGCTCCTGCGCGTGGTTTGTCGTCGGCCTGGAGTTCTCGGTCCGCGAGTGGTCGATGCGGCAGGGCTGGGCCGGACGGACGGTGCACGGTCCAGTGGGACAGGGCATCCTGGTTGGGTCCCTCGGCATTCTCGCCGTGCACTTCGGGCTGATGCCACGAGCGAGGGCGGCGTGACGCGGGATGATCGGGGCGGTCACCATCGCCCCGATCACGCTGTTACAATTCACCCCGTAGCGGCTCCGAAATCGATAAGGCTAGAAGCAAGACACGTAGAGAAGGTGCGAGAGCGCCGCGGCTGAACAGCCACGCTGCGGCTCGATCGAGACAGTGGCTCTCGAGCCGCAGGGTCCTTCCTGGCCCCGCTGTATGCGGGGGGCGGAAGCGCGCAACATCGCTAGCGCCAGACCGGAAAACAGGTTCGCGGTTCGCACCCTTCGCCCGTGATTTCAATCGCTTGAGTGCGAACCATGGCCGTCATGGTTCGCACTCGGTTCGCAGCCATGGTTCGCATGGTTCGCACCCTTTCCGTGTGATTTCAGCGCCGTAGCTGCGAACCATCGCCACGCCCCGCGCGTGGCCCCCACACCCAACCTCGGATGGCCCCATGACGCTCCCCTGGATGGCAGCGAAGATTCTGCTGCGCCCGGTGGCGGAGCTGCGTGCGCATCCCGGCAACGCGCGCGTGCATGGTGCGGCGCAGATCGAGCAGATCAAGGCCAGTATGCTGGCCTTCGGCTTCACCAACCCGCTGCTGGTTGACGAGGCGGGCGTGCTGATCGCCGGGCACGGCCGGCTCGAGGCGGCGACGGCGCTCGGCATCGGGAAGGTGCCGACGATCGTGCTGCGGCATCTGTCGGTGGCGCAGAAGGAGGCGCTGCGCCTCGCCGACAATCGCATCGCGGAGAACGCGACTTGGGACCAGGCGCTGCTGCGCGACGCGCTGGCCGCGGTGCAGGCATCGCCCGACCTCGACCTTGCAGCGCTCGGCTTCTCGGCCGCGGAGCTCGACGACATCCTCGCGGCGGCTGGAGATGCCGTGTCCGACGGCGACGCGCCCGAGGCTCTGTCGGCGCCCGTGGTTCAGGGGAGCGGGGACGGCGCGGCGGGGACGGAGAAGGCAGCGGCAGAAGATGACCCTGCCGATGCCGAACCGGATCCGCCGCGCCAGGCCGTCGCGCGCGTGGGTGACATCTGGCGCCTGGGCGAGCATCGCCTCGCCTGCGGCGACAGCACCAACCCGTCCACCATCGCCCGCGTGATGGGGCCGGAGCGCGCGGCGCTGCTCTTCACGTCGCCCCCCTATGGCAACCAGCGCGACTACACCACCGGCGGCGTCTCGGATTGGGACGCGCTCATGCAGGGCGTGTTCCAGCATCTCGACATTGCTCTCGCGCCCGACGCGCAGGTGCTGGTGAACCTGGGGCTGATCCATCGCGAGAACGAATGGATCCCGTATTGGTCAGGCTGGCTCGACTGGATGCGCGCCCGCGGCTGGCGTCGGTTCGGGCTCTACACCTGGGACCAGGGCCCTGGCCTGCCCGGCGACTGGAACGGGCGGCTGTCGCCTGCCTTCGAGCTGCTCTTCCACTTCAATCGCGAGGCCCGGCGCCCGAACAAGATCATCCCCTGCCGCTGGGCGGGGCACGTGAATTCCGAGAAGGGTGGCCTCCGCGCCAAGGACGGCACCGTTGGCGAATGGCAACACGCCGGCCAGGGCGTGCAGGAGACGCGGATCCCGGACAGCGTGCTGCGCATCACTCGCCACAAGGCGCGCGGCATCGAGACGGAGCACCCGGCGGTGTTTCCTGTCGCGCTGCCCGAGTTCCTGATGCGCGCCTACACCGACGAGGGCGACGTCGTGTTCGAGCCCTTCGCAGGTGCCGGCACCTCCATCATCGCCGGCCAGCGGACCGGGCGCCGCGTGCGCGCGATCGAGTTGGCGCCGGCCTACGTCGACTTGGCGATCGCCCGCTGGCGGATGCTGCATCCCGACCTGCCGGTGATCCTGGACGATGGCGGGCACGGTATCGGCCCTGACTACGACGCGGTCGCCGCCGCGCGCGCCGGGGAGGCAGTCGCCGATGCAGCCTGACATCGCCGTCGCCACCGTCCCGCTGGCCTCCCTCATTCCCTACGCCGAGAACGCCCGGACGCACTCGCCCGACCAGGTGGCGCAGATCGCCGCCTCCATCGCCGAATTCGGCTTCGTGAACCCGGTGCTGGTGGACGCCGCCGGCGTCCTGGTGGCGGGCCATGGCCGCGTCATGGCCGCCAAGCGCCTCGGCATGGCGACGGTGCCGGCCATCCGCCTCGCGCATCTCGCCGAGGCACAGGCGCGCGCACTGCGGCTGGCCGACAACCAGATCGCGCTGAACTCCGGCTGGGACGAGGCGCTGCTGGCGGCCGAGATTGCCCGCGTCCGTGACGAGGCCATCGTGGACCTCGACGTGCTCGGCTTTTCGGGGATGGAGCTTGACCGGCTGTTGGCCGCGGCGGATGCCGGCCTCGAGGACGACGCCGACGAGGCCCCGGAGCCACCGACAGTCCCTGTCACGCGCGCCGGCGACCTGTGGCGCTGCGGCGATCACCGCCTCCTCTGCGGCGACGCCACGAAGCTCGCCGACGTGCAGCGCGCCCTCGGCGCCGATCGGCTCGCCGACATGGCCTTCACAGACCCGCCCTACAATGTCGCCTACCAGGGCGGCACCGCGGCCAAGATGACCATCGCCAATGATGCGCTCGGCCAGGGCTTTCTCGACTTCCTTCGTCCCGCGCTGGCCAACCTGCTCTCGGTCACGAAGGGCGCCTGCTACGTCTGCATGTCGTCCTCCGAGTGGCCGACGCTGCATCGCGCTTGGCAGGAGGCCGGGGGCAAGTGGTCGAGCACGATCATCTGGGCCAAGAACACCTTCGCGCTCGGTCGCGCCGACTACCACCAGCAGTTCGAGGCGATGCTCTACGGCTGGAAGGCCGGCGCGCAGCACTACTGGTGCGGCGCCCGCGACCAGGGGAATGTCTGGCACTTCGATAAGCCGGCCAGGAACGACCTCCACCCCACGATGAAGCCGGTCGCGCTCGTGGAGCGTGCGATCCGCAACAGCAGCAAGCCGCGCGACACGGTGCTGGACTGCTTCGGCGGGTCGGGCACGACGATGATCGCAGCGGAGCGCACGGGGCGGCGCGCCGTGCTGCTGGAGCTCGATCCTGCCTATGCCGATGTGATCGTGCAGCGCTGGCAGGAGACGACCGGCGAGACCGCCACGCTGGACGGCGAGGATCGGAGCTTCGCCGATGTGACCGCCGACCGATTGATGATCAATAAAGCCCAATCATAGCAATGAGATAACGCTGCATCTCGCTTGGCTCCCGCGCACCACAGCGCGAGTGGTCCGTCACGCGCAGGGGATGGCCCCCGGCACCACGACGGAGACGACGATGACCAACCCCACCATCCTCCCCACCGAGAACGAGGCCTGGGGCTTCTGGGGCACCATGGGCGAGCGCGCCACGGCCGCCTGGCCGATCGCCTTCGCCGCCATCCAGGACGCGACCGGCATGGATCCGGACTCGGTGCGCGCCTTCCTCGACAGCCGCCACGGGCGCCACTTCGCGGACGAGGTCAGCAACCACCTCCACGCCGGCGCCACCCTGCCCGACGCCATCGCGCGCGCCACCGCCACCTGGATGGGCTGGCGCATCGGGCGCCGCACCAGCCGCGAGACCGGCATCCCCGCGGGGCTGCCCTACCTGACGGGCTTTGTGATCAGCGAGGGCATCGCCGCCGACGCCGCGCGCGAGGACTGACGCGCCCCGCTCGCCGCGACGCGGCGCCGCCACCGCCCCGCCGGGACGTCCCGCGGGGCTCGGGGTGGTAGCACCCGGCTGATCGGGTGCCGAACCGGAGACCCCGACGATGAAGCTTTCCGACACCCAGCGCGTGATCCTCACCGCCGCCGCACAGCACGAGATGGGCCTGGCCCGCGCGCCGAAGTCGCTCCCTGCCGCCGCCCGCAACGCGGTGTTCCGCAGCATGATCAAGGCGAGCCTGCTCACCGAGATCAACGCGCCGCGCGAGCATGTCGGGCTCGGCTGGCGCCAGGACGAGGACGGGACCTGGATCGTGGCGCGCATCACGGACGAGGGGCTGCGCGCGATCGGGATCGACCCGAACGAGAACGACAGCACGGCGGCGGACGACGCGACGCAGCACCACCGGGAGGAACCGGCGCTGGACGAGCCCACGGCGGCCACGGGTGCGGAGGACGCGGCACCGCGCGACGACGACGCCACCGCGTCCCAGCCGGCGCCCACGCCCGCCCCGCGCGCCAGCCTGCGCGACGCCGCCACCACCTTCCTGGCGGCCTGGGACGCCAGCCCCGCTCAGGACGCGACGAACAACCCGATCAGCCAGGCGGTCGAGCAGCTGCGCGCCGCGGTGGCCGGCAAGCCTGCCCGCACGCCGCGCGACCCGGCGGCGCCGCGGAAGGCGCGCGAGGGGACCAAGCAGGAGACGGTGCTGGCCCTGCTGCGCCGGCCGGAGGGCGCCACCATCGCGCAGATCAGCGAGGCCACCGGCTGGCAGCAGCACACCGTCCGCGGGTTCTTCGCCGGCCTCAAGAAGCGCCAGGGAATCGAGGTCCAGGTGCTGGAGCGCATCCGCCAGGTCGGGCCGAACAAGGAGGGCGCGCGCGGGAGCTACAGCATCTACCGCATCGCCGACTGACGCGGCGCAGCCACAGCCCTGCACATCATCATGAGCGCCGCGGATCATCAGCATCCGCGGCGCTTTCTCGAGTTGGCTGTGCCGAACCACAGCGCGAAGCGTCCGTCACGCGCCGGCATCCCGCCGCGCAGCATGGAGACGGACGATGCAGCAGACGGACACCATCACGCAGCTCAAGGGACTCGCCGACCACGCCCGACTGAGCCACGCGCATTGGCTGCGCAGCGCGCGGCAGGGCGGCAGCGGGAGCTACGGCCCTGCCTACTGCATCGAGGGCGCGGGCACCTGGCGCCGCCGGCTCGGCGAGCTGCTGGCGCAGATCCGCCGAGCGGAGCGGGCGCAATGAGTCGCCGCGGGGAACGCCGCTGGATCGTGCTGGCCCAGGATGGCCGACACGTGACGCTGGGGCGGGCGCCAGCGCCCGCTGCCGAGGAGATCGCCACGGCGAGCGACGGCTTGGCGCGGCAGGGCCTCGCGGGTTGGATCGCCACGCTGGATGGGGACTACTGGGGCCGCGGGCGCGTGACGCTCGCGCCCGTGCAGACCATTGGCGCCACCGCGACGCTGGACTGGCCGGCGGCCGTCGTTGCCTTCGAGCAAGCTCGCCAGCGCGCGCGGCGCGCTGCCTGACCCACACCCCGCGCGCGGCGGGAGAGATGCCGCCGTGCCCGAACTGACCCCTTCCACCCGCGAGGCTGCGCGGCGCATCGGCATCACCGAGACCGCGCTGCGCAAGGCCGAGCAGACCAGCCGTATCGCCCGCGAGCCGGATGGCCAGTGGGACATCGACAAGACCCGTCGCCGCCTGGTCGAGACTGCCGATCCGGTGCGGTCCCCGCTGGTGGGCGGCGGCAGCGCGGGCAACGCCGGGGACGGCACGCCCTTCGCCCGCCTCAAGGTGGCGCAGCTCGCCCTCAAGGTGGAGGCGCAGCGCCTCGCGCTTGATGAGACCAAGCGCCGACTGCTCGACGTCACGGAGGCCAACGCCGCGCTCGACGAGATCGGCAGCACCATGCGCGACGCGCTGCTGAACTGGCCGGCACGCGTGTCGGGGCTGATCGCCGCCGAGCTCGGCGTCGACCCGCATCTGCTGCAGACCATCCTGCAGGGGCACATCAACGACCTGCTGACGGAGGCCGCCGATCGCTTCGATCCCGCAGGCCTCGACGGCAGCGCCGCCGGCTGAGATCGGGCCGCGCACGCGCAGCCACGTCCGTCGTCGCGTCGGGGCCATGCTGCGCCCGCCGCCGCAGCTCACCGTGTCGGAGTGGGCCGAGCGCCATCGCATGCTCGGTTCGCGCGCATCGGCGGAGCCCGGCCCATGGCGGACGTCGCGCACGCCCTATCTGCGCGACGTGATG
>JBEQBS010000174.1:0-526 GCA_041639675.1 Rubritepida sp.
CATGCTCGCAGTGGGAGGGAGAGGCGCCACCCGCCGTGCCGTCACGGACCATTGCTCTCGACAAGAGCAATATTTGGGGAGGGCCGCGGCACTTAAGGCTTCCCGCTCGAGGCGGACTTGCACAATGTTGCCGGCTGACCGTTCCCCGGGGTAGTTACATTAAGGTCGAGAGGTAACCCGGCCCGTGTCGAACACCGCAGGCGACGCCAAATCATCGAAGGTTCGGACTGCCGCGAACCCTCAGAGTTCAAGTTGCTGACCCTTTTCGAGCGCGGATTCCACGCGCTCGCGCAATGACTTCAGGCGCGCGCCGAGATCACCTTCGACGACCGTGCCGTGCTTGCGCACCTTGATCAGTTCGTTCGCCAGGTTGAGCGCGGCGATGACCGCGATGCGGTCGAGGCCCACCACCTTCCCCGAGTCGCGGATCTCGCGCATCTTGCCGTCGAGATACTCAGCGGAGTCGAGCAGGTCGGAACGTTCTTCGGCCGGGCAGGCCACCTGGTATTCGCGATCGAGCAGGCGG
>JBEQBS010000174.1:536-6679 GCA_041639675.1 Rubritepida sp.
CCATCGACTTGAGGCGACCGATCATTGCCTCGACCCGCCCGCGCACCTGCTCGTTCTTCTGCAGCAGGTTCGCGCGCTCGTTGATCAGGGTGTCCTGGCGCTGACGCAGGGCACGGTTCTCTTCCTTGAGCTGGTTGACCGTGGCCACCAGCTCCTCGAGGCGGCGTTCGATGCGTCGGAGCTCGACGTCGACGGCAGATCGGGCAGCGGGTTCGTTCATGGAATTCACTATAGTGGGCGCACCCCGGGGAATCAATTTGAACTGGCCCGAACCGGGCCGCTGGGGGCCGGTAACTGGTGCGGATGGTACGATACACGCAATGTCGGCACCGATTGCTTTCGACGACGTCGCGCAGGCCCTGGCGGCCGGCGGTTCCACCGTCCACGCCGCCGAGGCGCATGGCTGTCTGTGCGGCGCATTCTGCGCCAGGCGCGTCTACCTGCCCGCGGAATGGCTCGAGGAACTGCTGCCCGACGGCCCCGAGCCCGGCACGGCGTCACCGTTCACCGCCGCCGGTCCCCTGCAGTCGCTCTTCGAGCAGAGCCGTGTGGTGCTCGAAGCGCGCGAGATGGAGTTCGAGCCGCTGCTGCCGCCGGACGAGACCTCGCTCGACGAGCGCGTCGAGGCGCTCGGCGCCTGGGCGCAGGGGTTCCTGTATGGCTTCGGCGCAGCCGGGCCATTCCAGCGCGGATCGCTGCCGACGGAAGTCACCGAGGTGCTGACGGATTTTGCCGAGGTTGCCCGCGCCGGCGCCGTTGGCTCTCAGACCGAGTAGTACATCTCGAACTCGACCGGGTGCGGGGTGTGCTCGAAGCGGTACACCTCGCCCCACTTCAGCTCGATGTAGCTCTCGATCTGCTCCTTGGTGAAGACGTCGCCGGCCAGCAGGAAGTCGTGGTCGGCGGCCAGCGCGCCCAGCGCCTCGCGCAGCGAGCCGCAGACGGTCGGGATGTCCTTCAGCTCCTCCGGCGGCAGGTCGTACAGGTCCTTGTCCATCGGCTCGCCGGGATGGATCTTGTTCTTGATGCCGTCCATCGCCGCCATCGTCAGCGCGGCGAAGGAGAGGTAGGGGTTCGCCGTCGGGTCGGGGAAGCGGACCTCGACGCGCTTGGCCTTCGGGCTGGTCGTGTAGGGGATGCGGCAGGAGGCCGAGCGGTTGCGGGCCGAGTAGGCCAGCAGCACGGGCGCCTCGAAGCCGGGGATCAGCCGCTTGTAGGAGTTGGTGGAGGGGTTGGTGAAGGCGTTCAGCGCCTTGGCATGCTTGATGATGCCGCCGATGGCGTAGAGGCACATCTCGCTGAGGTCCGCGTAGCCATTGCCCGCGAACATCGGCTTCTTGTCCTTCCAGAAGGACAGGTGGGTGTGCATGCCCGATCCGTTGTCGCCGTAGATCGGCTTCGGCATGAAGGTGGCCGTCTTGCCGTAGCTGTGGGCGACGTTGTGGACGCAGTACTTGTAGATCTGCATCTGGTCGGCCATCGTCAGCAGCGTGCCGAACCTGGTGCCCAGCTCATGCTGGGACTGCGCGACCTCGTGGTGGTGCTTCTCGCCGGGGATGCCCATCTCGATCATGGTCGAGAGCATCTCGGCGCGCAGGTCCACCTCGCTGTCCACCGGGTTCACCGGGAAGTAGCCGCCCTTGACCAGCGGGCGGTGGCCCATGTTGCCCTCGGGGTAGTCGCGCATGTTGGCGCCCGGGCCCTCGATGCTGTCGAGGCGGTAGGAGCCGAAATTGCCGCCGGTGCCGAACTTCACGTCGTCGAACACGAAGAACTCGGCCTCGGCGCCCACCAGCACCGTGTCGCCGATGCCGGACGCCGCCACGTAGGCCTCGGCCTTCTTCGCCGTGCCGCGCGGGTCACGCGCGTAGAGCTGGCCGGTGGAGGGCTCGATGATGTCGCAGAACAGGATCAGCTGCGGCTTGGCCGAGAAGGGGTCCATGCACGCATTCGCCGTGTCCGGCATCAGGATCATGTCGGACTCGTTGATCGCCTTCCAGCCGGCGATGGAGGAGCCGTCGAACATGATGCCCGTCTCGAACACCTCGGCCTCGACCGTGGAGACGTGCTGGGCGGTGTGCTGCCACTTGCCGCGCGGGTCGGTGAACCGGAAGTCCACGTATTCGACGCTGTTCTCCTTGATCATGTCCATGATCCTGGCCACGGCCTCGGGGGAATTGCTCGCCATCGCTTGTCTCTGTCCCGTGTCTTGCGTCCCTGGGTTTCCACCGCACCGAAGCGCGGCGGCCGCGGGGAAGGCCCGGGACGCAACCCTGGGGCCAGCCCGCGGCTGAACTGCTGGCGGCCTAGACCGCGTCCTCGCCGCGCTCGCCGGTGCGGATGCGGATCACCTCGGCGATGTCGCTGACGAAGATCTTGCCGTCGCCGATGCGCCCCGTGCGGGCGGCGGCCGTGATGGCCTCCACCGCGCGCTCCAGCATGTCGTCGGCGCAGATCACCTCGATCTTCACCTTCGGCAGGAAGTCCACCACGTATTCGGCGCCGCGATACAGCTCCGTATGGCCCTTCTGCCGGCCGAAGCCCTTGGCCTCGATCACGGTGAGGCCCTGGAGGCCGATCTCGTGCAGCGCGTCCTTCACCTCGTCGAGCTTGAAGGGCTTGATGATGGCCTCGATCTTCTTCATCGCATCCGTCTGTGCCTGGCGCGGGTGGCTGGCGGCCCGCTGGGTTCCCGATGGCCCCGCGCGATGCGTGCCGCACGGGGTCCCCTTGAGTCGCGCAGCCCTCGCGGCGCACCGCTTCATGGCACGCCGCGGCGCATGGGCGCAATCATCGCCCGCGGCGCGAAATGCGGGGCGCGGCGCGGCCCGGCGCCTGAAAGCCATGCAGCCTGCCCATGTGCAAGGCACACATTGCCGGGCAGGGCATCCCACCCCAGAATGAGGGGCATGAAGCCGCAGAACGACCTCCTCTCCGCCACCGGCACCACCATCTTCACGGTCATGTCCGCCCTGGCCGTGCAGCACGGCGCCATCAACCTGGGCCAGGGCTTCCCGGACTATGACGGGCCGGCGGACGTGATCGAGGCCGCGGCCGCCGCGCTGAAGGACGGCCGCAACCAGTACCCGCCGCTGACCGGCATGCCGGAGCTGCGCCGCGCCGTGGCCGAGGCGAACCGCCGCTTCTACGGGATCGAGGTGGATCCGGACCGCGAGGTGGTCGTCACCTCCGGCGCCACCGAGGCCATCACCGCCTGCCTGATGGCGGTGCTGAACCCCGGCGACGAGTGCGTGCTGCTGGAACCCCTCTATGACACCTACCTGCCGGTGGTGAAGCTGCTGGGCGCGGTGCCGAAGCTGGTGCGCCTGACGCCGCCGAAATGGGAGCTGCCGCGCGCCGAGCTGGCCGCCGCCTTCGGCCCGAAGACCAAGGCCATCCTGCTCAACACGCCGATGAACCCGGCGTCGAAGGTCTTCACCGGCGCCGAGCTGGCCTTCATCGCCGACCTGCTGGAGACGCACGACGCCTACGCCGTCTGCGACGAGGTGTATGAGCACCTGACCTATGATGGCTGGCGCCACATCCCGCTGATGACGCTGCCCGGCATGCGCGCGCGCTGCATGCGGGTGGGCAGCGCCGGCAAGACCTTCAGCCTGACCGGCTGGAAGGTCGGCTACGTCACCTGCGACGCCTCGCTGCAGCCCAACGTCGCCAAGGCGCACCAGAACCTCACCTTCACCACGCCGCCCAACCTGCAGCGCGCCGTCGCCGTGGGGCTGGCGAAGGACGACGCCTACTTCGCCGAGCTGTCGGGCACGCTCCAGGCGCGGCGGGACCTGCTGGCCGATGGGCTGCGCGCGCTGGGCTTCACGGTGCTGCCGGCCCAGGGCAGCTACTTCGTCACCGCCGACATCCGCTCCATCGGCTTCGCCGGCGACGACGTGGCCTTCTGCCGCACCCTGACGGAGGAGGCGAAGGTGACGGCCATCCCCGTCACGGCCTTCTACGCGGGGCCGGACGCGCCCAACCACTATGCCCGCTTCGCCTTCTGCAAGAACGCGGCGGTGCTGGAGGAGGCGCTGCGGCGCATCGGCGCCTGGATGGAGGCGCGCCGCGCATCCGGGGCCGCCTTGGCGCGCCCGGCCTGACGGGGCAGGCTTCCCCCCGTACAACGGGGGGATTCCCATGATCGTCGAGCAGCGCACCTACACCATGCATCCGGGCATGATCGGCCACTACGTGAAGGCCTATGCCGCCGAGGGGCTGGCCATCCAGAAGGCCATACTGGGCCGGCTGGTGGGCTACTACACCACCGAGTTCGGGCCGCTGAACCAGGTGATCCACATGTGGGGCTACGAAAGCTTCGAGGAGCGCGCCGCCCGCCGCAAGGCGCTGTTCGAGGACCAGGGGTGGCTGGACTACCTGGCCAAGGTGCGCCCCTACATCGCCACGCAGGAGAGCAAGCTGCTGGTGCCCGCGCCCTTCACCACGGTGAGGTGGGAGGATTGACCGGACACGGCGCGGGCGGTATCCCGCGCCGCGTGCGGCGGTCGTAGCTCAGGTGGTAGAGCGCCAGGTTGTGGTCTTGGATGTCGCGGGTTCGAGTCCCGTCGATCGCCCCATTCCTTCCCATCCCGTGATCCCCTGGAAACCCGGGCCCGCCCGGCTCATTTCCACCCCGTGGAGACCGAGGCCGATCACGCCCTGATGGAACGCGCCGATGCGGGGGCAAGCCGCGCCGCGCTGGTCTGCGACAACCTGGCCGCCTTCGCGCTGCGGGCGCAGGCGGCGCGCGCGGCGCGGCACGGGCTGGACCTGCAATACTACCATTGGCACGAGGACGTGACCGGCACCCTGCTCAGCGCCGAGGTGCTGGCCGCCGCCGACCGCGGCGTGCGCGTGCGCCTGCTGCTGGACGACCTCTACGTCCGCAAGGCCGAGCGCGCGCTGGCGACGCTGGACGCCCACCCGAACGTGGAGGTCCGCCTCTACAACCCCTTCCACCTGCGCCGCGGCGGCACGCTGGGCGACATCGCGGAGTTCCTGTGGGCCGGCTGGCGGCTGAACCACCGCATGCACAACAAGCAGTGGATCGCCGATGGCGACACGGTGATCGCGGGCGGGCGCAACATCGGCGACGAGTATTTCGATGCCTCCGCGCAGTTCAACTTCCGCGACCTGGACCTGGTGGTGACCGGCCCGGCCGCCACCGGCGCCCTGCCGCGCTTCGAGCGCTACTGGGCCAGCCCCTGGGCGCGGCCGATCGGGCTTGTGGTGCGCCACCGCCCCCAGGCCGGCGACCTGGCGACGCTGCGGCGCGACCTCGCGGCGGCGGCCGCCGCGCCGGAGGCCGCGCGATACCTGCACCGCCTGGATGACCTGGCCGGGCAGGAGGTGGTGGCGCTGGAGCCGGAGGCGGTGCGCTTCGTCGCCGACCCGCCCGGCAAGGGCAAGGAGCGCAGGCGCGACCCGGTGATGCTGCGCGAGGTCTCGCTGGCCATGGCCCGGGCTCGGCGGCAGGTGCTGATCGTCTCGCCCTATTTCGTGCCCGGCCGGCGCGGCGCGCGCTCCCTGCTGGCGCTGCGCCGGCGCGGGGTGGAGGTGGCGGTGCTGACCAACTCCCTGGCGGCGACCGACGTGCTGGCGGTGCATGGCGGCTACCGGCGCTATCGCCGGCGCCTGCTGCGCGCCGGCGTCGTGCTGCACGAGATGAAGCGCGGCGGGCAGCAGGGCGGCAGCATCCTGGGCTCGGGCCGTGCCTCGCTGCACACCAAGGCCTTCCTGGTGGATGGGGAGGAGCTCTTCGTCGGCTCCTACAACCTCGACCCGCGCTCGGCCCACCTGAACACGGAAGGAGGCGCCTTCGTGCGCCACCCGGCGCTGGCGGCGGCGATGGAGCGGGAGTTCCGCCGCCTCACCGCGCCGGAGCATTCCTGGGCGGTGTCGCTGGCCGGCGGAAGGCTGGAATGGCGCGACGGCGGCGCGCCGCTGCTGAAGGAGCCGGATACCAGCCTGTCACGCCGCGTCCTGGCCCGGATCGCGGGCTGGCTGCCGATCGAGGCGCATCTGTAGGGGGCGCGTCCTGTCATACGAACGGCACGAAAACCTGACCTGTGGCGCGGGCGCGCCGTGCCGTTCGCATGAGTCGTGTTTGCGCCCTCAAAAGCCGGGCGCCCGCTCCG
>JBEQBS010000175.1:0-6627 GCA_041639675.1 Rubritepida sp.
CCAAGCGACGGCGCCAGGGTGGCGGCATTGGCGGCGGTGGCGGTGCCGTCCAGGGCGGCGCCCGCGGCATCACGCAAGGCGAAGGCAGATGCGGCACCGGAGGCCGCCGTGGCGCCCAGCCCGGCGACGGCGGCCGTGCCCAGGTTGGACAGGGACAGGGTGCCCCCGCCCGCCGCGGCGCCGATGGCGGCCTGCACGCCGGTGGTGGCGGCGGTCAGGATGGGGTCGCCGGCGGACAGGCCCAGCGCATCACCCAGGAATCCGGTGATGGCGTTCTCCGCACGGTCCAGCAGGGAGGCGGCCAGGTCGGCCACGCGGTCGCGCACCACGGTGCAGCGCACGCGGTAGGGGATTTCCGAAGCGCGCTCGAACTCGGCCTCGAAGTGGTCCACCACCACCTGGAACAGGAAGGTGCCCCAGGCCAGGGTCACGGGCTTGCCGGCCATGGCGATGCGCTGCACCTGCCGGGCGCGCAGCGCGGCCAGCGGCCCCCGGAAGCGGCCCTGCCACTCGATGGGGCGATGGGTGGCGCCCATGGCATCCACCACCACGCCGCCGCCGATGGGGCGATGCACGGCCAGGGTCTGCGCCGTGCCGAAGGGCATCCGCTCGGGAAGCTCGAACTCGGTGAAGGCGACGGTGCCCAGCAGCAGCATGGTCAGGCCTCCCCGAACTCGACGCCGGGCAGCGCGCGGCGGGTATCGAAGCGCGCCGCGGCCTGCACGGGCCCGGACAGGGCGCGCTCCAGGTAGGGCATGACGCCCTCGCCCACGCGGCGGCCATCCAGGTTCAGGATGATGGGCCGCACGTCGTTGGAGGCCGGCGGCACAGGGCTGAAGGACTGCGGGATGACGTTGCCCAGCGGGTCCGTGCGCGGCATCACCGGCACGCCCGGCGCCGGGCCGCCCGGGGCGCGCGGGTTGCCGGAGGCGTCGCGGTTGGTCAGGCCCAGGTTGTCCAGCAGGCGGGTCCACAGGTTGCTGATGCCTTGCGCCAGGCTGGCCAGCTTCTCGCTGAAGTCCCTGCCCTCCAGCGCGTTCCACAGCAGCAGCGCGCCGGCGCCCAGCAGCGCCAGCAGCCCGACAGGTCCGGCCAATGCACCAAGGCCGCCGATGACGGCGCCCCCCAAGGCGAAGACCGCGGCACCCACCGCCAGGGCGCCAAGCGCTGCGGCCAGTTCCATCAGCGTGCCGGCCATCGCGGGGTTCTGGCGCGCCCAGTCGGCCATGTTGTTCAAGGCATCGGCCAGCCGGTTCATGATGGTGATGACGGTGGGGTTGGTGCCCAGCGCGGTCATGAGGTTGTTCCACCCGGCGGTCAGGTTGGCGGTGGCGAGGCGGAAGCTCTCGTTCTGCAGGATGCCCCCGGCATCGCCGCGCACACGGGCGATGGTGGCGGCGTTGCGGTCAATGGACGGCAGGGACGCGAGGATTTCGCCGAAGAAGCGGCGCCCGGTTTCCGTGCCGAACATGCGCGAGAGCTGTTCAAGCTGCTGGTCCAGCGTCAGGAACCCCGCGCGGCGGAGCTGCGGCAACAGCGTGCTCCGCGTCCACTCCACCGGGTCGTTGGCGAATTGCTGCTGGTTCATCACCCCGCCGGGGCGGATCACCACATGGCCGCCGCGGCGAACCTCAACCTTGGAGCGGTCAATCAGCCCGGTGCGGATCATCTCATCCGCCACGCGCTGGGTCATGATGCCGGAGACGATCTGCCGGTTGGCGGCGGCCAGCGCGGTGCCAGCCCGGTGGCCGCCCATGCTCTCGATCAGGGACGGCAGCGTGCCATAGATGCTGTCGTCGGACAGGCGCTTGCCTGCCACGCCGGCCATCTGCTGGAAGTTGAGGTAGTGCTGCGGCGTCACACGGCCCTGCGTGGCGATGAAGACGGACTGCATCCGCTCCAACTGGCCAAGGCCCCGCTCCGGCACGATGCGGCCCGTGGTCGGGTCCTGGAAGGCATCCCGAAGGTCCAGGTATCGCGCGGCGTATTCGCCCGACCGGCCGGGGTCGGTGCCCGTGATGGCCCCCAGGTTGCGGTTGAAGCGCGCAAACTCCGGCAGGTAGCGCGCGGCTTCGTCGTCGGTGAACATGCCGCGCAGCGCGCCGAACAGGTCCAGGTTCTGCGCCACGCGGGAGCCGCGCGCGAGGCGGGTGGTTTCCCAGGCGCGCGCCGTGGCGCTGTTCACGCCGGCCGGGTCGAGCCCGGCCGCGCGAAGCACCGTCTGCTGGTGCTGAAGCTCACCGCCGGCGCGGATGGCCTGCCCGATGACGTTGAGGGTCGCATACCCCGCGGCGCCCATGGCGGCGGCCTGGGTCAGGTTCCCGCCGCCACCGCCACCAGTGCCCCCAGCACCGCCGGACCCGCCACCGCCGCCGCCAGCACCGCCGCCGCCGCCTCGGCGCCCGAAGGCGCCGGCCAGGCCAGCGGCGAACATGCCGTTCATGCCCCCGCCGCCGCCCGCGCCGGCCAGCAGGGGCAGGGCCGGCGGCACTTGGCCGCCCCCGCCCCCGCCCGCCGCCTGGACGCGCCCCATCGCCATCAAGGCGGGCAGGCCATAGGCGCCCGTGCCGCCTCCGGCGCTGAAGCTGGCCATGCTGGCGGTCGCCGCTCCGTCATAGCCGATGAGCCGCGGCGATGGCACCAGCGCGCCGCCGGCACGCGCCGCCGCACTCGCCGCGCGCTCATACCGCACCAGGGCGCGGCTTTCGCTTTCCAGCGCCTGGGTGCGCCGGCCGCTGGCCGTCGCCGCGCGCTCACTGGCGCGGGTGAAGCCTTCGGTGGCGCGGGCAGTCGCCGTCATGGCCTCCGCCATGTCGTTCAGGGCGGTGACGGCGGGCGCGTTCCGGCCCAGCACACGGTTCAGGCGCCGCTCCATGGTGCGCAGCTTGCCGTCGAAGGCGCCCAACTCGCGCGATGCCTGGGCCAGCACCTGCGCCACGTTGCTGTTCAGCAGGAGGGCCGCCTGGACGCGGTAGCTTTCGACCATTGGCCCCTCCCCGTGTTGACGCGCCGGCCCGGTCCGGCGCTACCGTGCCGCCATGCGACACATCATCCTCATGGCCGCCGCGCTGGCGGCCTGGCCGGCGGCGGCGCAGGTGCCACCGCACCTCCGCAGCCCTCCGCCCGACCACATGCGGGCGTTTGTGCGATGGAGCGAGACGATCGGCGCTGCCATCGCATGCGGGCACCGGACCGCAGCATGGGGAGAGCGTGTCCGGGGGCGCCTGCACATCGCCATTGCCGCGTCACACCGCGAAGGCACGGACGTGGAAGATGCCGTGGCCTTAGGCGCCGCCACCGAGGCCTATGCCCGCCAACAGGCCCGAGCCAACCGGCAGGAATACTGCGCCTTCGCCGCGAGCCCCGCCGACCTTGCCGAAGCCGATGCCGTGGCCCGCGCGGACCGTGACATTCCGCCTGTCAGGCCGGCGCGTCAGCCCCTCGGGCCGCGCACATGAAGCCCGTCATCCTGGCCATGCTGGCCCTGGCGGCCTGCGCCCCGGTGCAGCAGCGCGCCGTCACCGTCCCGCCCCGTGCGCCCGTGGTGGCACAGTCACCCCCGCCCGCCCCGCCGGCTGTCCGCGCCGCACCGGCCGGCAGAATGGCGGCCGTCACGCGCCCGGCGGCGCCGGCCAGGCCCGCAGTGGCCGGTGAGCGGGTGGCCCGGGTGATTGATGGCGACACGGTGCAGATGGCCGATGGCGAGCGCGTGCGCCTGATGGGCTTCGACACGCCCGAGAAGCCGCCCCGCGCCGAATGCCCGGCCGAGGCGAACCGCGCCGCGCAGGCGACGGCGCGGCTGCAATCCCTGTCCCGCAACGGGCTGGTGCTGGCCCGCGCTGGACGGGACCGCTACGGCCGCACCCTGGCGGCGGCCAGCACGCCCGATGGCCGGGATGTGGCGGAGACGATGATCGCCGCCGGCCTGGCCAAGCCCTACCACGGGCGCGGGCCACGCGGAGGCTGGTGTGCCCCGGCCTAGCGCCGGCCGGCCAGCGGCGCCAGCACGGCGGCGCACACCAGCCCCACGGCTTCGTCCTTGCGGCGCAGCAGCGCGCCTCCCAGGAACGAGCGCGGCGGGATCCCCGGGTGGCCACGCTTCGGCCGGGTGCCCATCTCCTGCCACAAGGCAATGTCCAGGTCAGACCCGACCAGCATGGTCATGCTGTCGTTGCGGTGCCCGATGCTGCCGCGCAGCTCCCCCGTTCGCAGCAGCGGCTCATTCTCCGGGAAGCCCTTTCCGCGCCTGTCTGCCTTGGTGCGCGGCGCCAGCTCCGGCCATGCCTGCTTCGGGCCGATGGCGCCCTGGTAGGTTCCGATCTCGCGCCGGGCTTCATCCGCCACCACCTTGCCGGCGGCGGCCAAGCCTGCTGTCCGCCGCACCGGCTCACCTGCAGCCACGCCGGCCAGGTGGGCGGCGAACTGCCGCAGCGTCATGTCGCGGCTCATGGGGTTTTCCGCTTCTTCCAGGCCATGGCGCTCCAGTCGAAGGCGCCGCCATCCAGTTCCCCGAACACCACGCAGTAGGCCAGCGCGTCGGCATCCGGCAGGCACCAGGCCACATCCCACGGCACCCCGCAGCGCACCAGCGACAGGCGCAGGCGCACGTCAGGGTGCCGGGCTATTCCCCCGCGCGGGCGGCCACCTCGCCGGGCTTCTCCGCATCGTCCATGGTCATGGCGTCGGCGGCCAGCGCCTCCATGGCATCGTCGCCGATGCGCTGGATCAGCGCGCGAAGCTGCATGATGCTGGTGGGCTTGGCCACCGCCTCGCCGTCAATCCGCGTCACGCTGAACGCCAGGGAGGCGTCGGCCATCCACGCCAGGTTCACCGCGTTCTGCGGCCCGGCCAGGGCGTTCAGGTCCATCCGCTCCAGGGTGCGGAGCTGGCGGTAGTGCATGGTGCGGCCATCAGGAAGCGTCACCATGCGTTCGGCCAGCGTCTTCTTCACCACCTGCCGCGCCGGTCCCTCCGGCGCCGCGTCCTCAATCGTCACCGTCGCCATCACGCCACCTTCACGCGGCGGCCGGCGCGCCCGGTCAGGCTGCCGCTCACCTTGTCCTCGCGGTTCCAGTCGCCCGTGTCCGTCTGCTTCAGCGTCACCCGCTCGAAGCGGTATTGCGACACGCTGCCGTCGCGCTCCGCGATGGTCTGCGTCACCGTCACGGTCTGGAGCGCCAGGCCCGCGCGATACCGGCGCTCGCGCTCCGCGAAGTAGGCATCCACCAGCCCGTCGAAGCGGTCGTAGCCGATCTCCATCTCCCACCCGCGATAGGTGGTGCCGAAGCGGTCCTCGCCGTCAATCGTGTGGCTTTCCAGGTCGCCCGTCATCGGCGTGGCGCGGAAGCGCGTGATGCCGCCGATGCGGCTGATGGAGTTGTCCACCGGGTCGTAGATGTCCAGGGCCACGTCCAGCCCCGTGCTGAAATCCTCGGTCGGCATGGTGCGTCCCCCTTACGCCGCGGCGCGGTCAATGGTGGTGGCCTGGGAACCCTCCAGGTTGGTCACGAAGAAGCGCGTGATGGGCAGGTAGCGCACCTTCGCGTCCGCCGTGCGGTAGCCCAGCGCCCGGCGGTTCGGCGGGTTGTTGGACGGCCCGCAGGTCACGGCCCAGTCCTCGATCATGTTCAGCCCGCGCAGGTCGGCCAGGAAGGCGTCCAGCGTGGCCTTGCTGGCGCGCAGGCTTTCATCGCTGGTGGGCTCGCCCACGAAGCGGCCCAGCCCGGCGTTGAAGGTCGCCGCCAGGAAGTTAGTCATGCGCGTGCTGTTGTCGCCGCTCTCGCTGGCGAGCGACGAGGCGTTGCAGCCCATGCGGATGCCGAAGTAGGCCCCGCCCGGGCAGGGGTTGGCGATCACGTCAATGCCGGCCTGCGCCAGCACCGTCAGCTCGGCCGCGGAATACGGCGCGCCGGTCATGGACCGCTGCGTGGCCACCACGCCGTAGACCGGCTTGTTCAGCCCGGACAGGTGCGGCGACAGGTTGCCCAGACGCCCGGCGAACACGCCCTGCGGCGAAACCATGCGCAGCACGCCCGTGGTGGGGTCCTGCCAGTAGAGCCAGTCGCCCAGGATCACCTTGGCCGCGCGCGTGTCCACGCCCGCCGTATTCTTGGCGGTGGCCGCCGCGCTCACCGTCTGGCCGGCGGCGCCCTGGAGCATCATGTAGCAGCCCTCGAACAGGCCGAAGGCCACCTGCGCCGCCCAGGTGGAGGTGTCGGTGGCATCGCACAGGGCGGCCACGGAAACCCCCGTGCCGCGCATGGCATACAGGCCGGTGCGCGGCACGGCGTCGGACCCGAGCAGGGTGGAGGCGGTGACGCCCGCCGCGCCATCGAGGCCGCCGGCCAGGGTGACGGTCGCGGTGGCGGGCGCGGTGACGCCGGCGCCGGCCGCGGCCACCACCAGATCGGAGGCGGAACGCTGGCCCGGGATGCCGGCGTTGATGGCGGCGGCGATGGCCACCCAAAGGGCGTTGCCGGTGCCGGCGATGTTGTCGAACACCTCGGGCACGCGGCCGGACCCCGCCTGCGCCACCGTGACGCGGGTGGTGCTGGCGCGCGAGCCGGGCGCGAAGGAGACGGCGATGGCGTTGCCACGGGTGCCGGTCCATCGGGCGGTCAGCGTCAG
>JBEQBS010000176.1:0-6613 GCA_041639675.1 Rubritepida sp.
GCTTCCAGCACCGGGGCGGCGGGGCGGCCATCGGCCAGCGCCACCGCGGCCTCGCGCAGCGCCAGCGGCAGGGCGGCGGCGCGCCTGCGCTCCCCGGGCGAAAGGAAGCGGTTGCGGGACGACATGGCCAGCCCATCGGCCTCGCGCACCGTGGGGTGGCCGATCACCCGCACCGGCAGGTCCAGGTCGCTCGCCATGCGGCGCACCACCTGCAATTGCTGCCAGTCCTTCTCGCCGAACAGGGCCACGGCGGCGCCGGTCTGGGTGAACAGCTTGCAGCACACCGTCGCCACGCCGGCGAAGTGGCCGGGGCGGTGCTCCCCCTCCCACCGCGCGGAAAGGCCCGCAACCGTGACGCCGGTGGCGAAGCCGGGCGGGTACATCGCCTCCGGCCCCGGCAGCCAGGCCAGGGCGCAGCCGGCGGATTCCAGCTTCGCCAGGTCGGCCGCCTCGTCGCGCGGGTAGCGCGCCAGGTCGGCGGCGGCGTCGAACTGGAGCGGGTTGACGAAGATGGAGGCGACCACGGCATCGGCATGGCGCCTGGCCTCGCGCACCAGGGCCAGGTGGCCCTCGTGCAGCGCGCCCATGGTCGGCACCAGCGCCACCCGCCCCAGCCGCGCCACCGCCGCCCGCAGCTCGGGCAGGGTGCGCGCCGTGGCGAGGGGCATCACACCACCAGCTCGATCAGGAAGGGCGTGGGCGAGGCGAAGCTCTGCCGCAGCAGGTCCGCCAGCTGCTCCAGCGTCGTCGCCTGCGCGGCCTCCACGCCCATGGCCTGGGCCATGCCCACCCAGCCTATGTCGGGGTTGCCCAGGTCCAGCATGTCCATCGCCGTGCGGCCCGGGTTGGCGCCGACATTGTGGTACTCGCCGATCAGGATCTGGTACTTGCGGTTGGAGATGATGACGGTCGTCACCGGCAACTTCTCCCGCGCCTGGGTCCAGAGCGCCTGCACCGTGTACATGGCGCTGCCATCGGCCTGGAGGTTCAGCACGCGCCGCCCGGCCCCGCCGATGGCCGCCCCCGTGGCCAGCGGCAGCCCGCAGCCGATGGCGCCGCCGGTGATCATCAGCCAGTCATGCGCCGGGGCCGCATGGGTGCAGGGGAAGAAGCCGCGGCCGTAGCTCACGCTCTCATCCACCACGATGGTTCCCTCGGGCATCAGCGCCGCCACGGTGCGGGCCAGCCCCTCGGGGGTGGGGGCGCCACGCTGCGCCTCCGGCCGCGGGCCGGGGTCGGGGATGGCGGCGGGGGGCGCGCCGATCTCATCCGCCAGGGCGCGCAGGGCGGATTCGGCGCATTGGTCGGGCCGGGCCAGCAGCGTCAGGATCGCCTCGGCCGGGTAGTGGCGGGAGGGCTTGTCGGGATAGGCGAAGAACCCCACCGGCCCCTTGGAGCCCACCAGGATGATGTTGCGCACATCCTTCAGCCGCTCGATGGCGACATCGGCCGGATAGGGCACGCGCTCGATCTGGGGCCGGCCGCGGCCACGCTGGAACCGGCCATTGCTGGTCTCGGCCAGCAGGTCGCAGCCGGTGGCGGCCTTGATGCGCCAGGCCTGCTCCTGCGCCGCCGGCGTCAAGGCCAGGGAGCCGCCGAGCAGCAGCAGCACCCCCGCGCCCTCGCGCAGCACGCGCGCGGCGTTGCGCACCGCCAGCGGGTCCGCCTGCTGCACCGCCGGCACGGGCAGGGGCTCCGCCACCTCGCCGCCCTCGTCCCAGCAGGTGTCGGAGGGCAGGATGAGCGTGGCCACCTGCCCCGGCGCGGTGCGCGCGGCCTGCACCGCGGCGGCCACGTCGCGCCCCACCTCCTTCGCCGTGCTGCTGGTGCGCACCCAGGCGGAAACGCCGCGGGCGAAGCCTTCCGTATCCGCCGTCAGCGGCGCGTCGAAGGGGCGGTGGTAGGTCGCCTGGTCGCCGACGCAGTTGACGATCCCCGAGCGTGCGCGCCGGGCATTGTGCAGGTTGGCCAGGCCGTTCGCCAGGCCGGGGCCGCAATGCAGCAGCGTCACCGCCGGCTTGCCCGCCATGCGGAAGAAGCCGTCGGCCATGCCGGTGACCACGTTCTCCTGCAATCCGAGCACGCAGCGCATGCCCGGCACCCGGTCCAGCGCGGCGACGAAGTGCATCTCGGAGGTGCCGGGGTTGGCGAAGCAGGTGTCCACCCCGCCCTTCAGCAGCGTATGGACCAGGGATTCGGCACCGTTCACCCGCGCGCACTCCTTCACTCGTATGGACGCGGGCGCAGCCTCCCCCGAAGATGGCGCGGCGTCCAGCGGGGGCCGGCGGTGAACAAGGTGATCTTCGGCGGCTTCCTGATGGGCGCCATCGCGGTGGGGTGCTTCCACCAGGGCACGCTCTTCCTGCTGTTCCACATCGGCCACCTGTGGCCTGCCTTGATCGGGGCCGTGGGGCGGCCGGAATTCCCCGGCTGGGACCTGGCGCGCACCATGCCGGGCGGGACGCTGCCGCTGCTGGCGGGGCAGATGGGGGTTGGCGGGCTGTGGGGCATCGTGCTGGCCGCCATCCTGCGCTTCACCCCCGCGCCGGACCTGCTGGCGGGCGTGCTGGTCGGCGTGGCGGCCTGCACGCTGCTGCCCTCGGTGCTGGATGAAGGCCCGGCGGTGGCGCGTGCCGCCCTGGCCGGCGCCGGCTGGGGCTGGGGCTGCGCGGTGCTGCTGCGCCCGGTCGAGGTCCGGCGCTACCACGCCCTGCGGATGCGCCACCAATGGGCGCCCAAGGAGTGATAGCCTGCCGCGGAGCCGCGAAGGAGAGCCGCCGATGACCCGCCTTGCCGTGAACCGCCGCGCCGCGCTGGGCCTGGCCGCCGGCCCCCTGCTGCTGGCCGCGCCGGGCCGCCCTCGCGCCCAGCGGCTCGACCGCGTCTCCTTCCTCACCGACTGGCGCGCCCAGGCGGAGCATGGCGGCTTCTACCAGGCGCAGGCCGCCGGGCTGTACCGCGCCGCGGGGCTGGAGGTGGAGCTGCGCACCGGCGGCCCGCAGGTGAACCCGGCGCAGCTGCTGGTGGCCGGGCGCGTGGACATGTCCATGGGCTCGGCGCTGGAATCCTTCAACTTCGTCCGCGAATCCCTGCCCTTCCTGACGGTGGCGGCGATCTTCCAGAAGGAGGCGCAGGTCCTCATCGGCCACCCGGGCACGGGGCTGACGGGCTTCGAGGCGCTGCGCGGCCGCACGGTCCTGGTCGGCGCCCAGGCGCGCACGACGTGGTGGCCCTTCCTGCGCCGCAGGTACGGCCTGCGGGACGAGCAGGTGCGCCCCTACACCTTCAACCCCCAGCCCTTCCTGGCCGACCGGATGCTGGTGCAGCAGGGCTACCTGGGCAGCGAGCCCTTCACCATCCGCCAGGCCGGGGTGGAGCCCGTGGTGCTGCTCCTCGCCGATGCGGGGTTCGAGAACTACAACACCACGGTCCAGGTCGGCCGCGCGACGCTGGAGAACCGGCGCGAGGTGATCGGCCGCTTCGTGGACGCCACGCTGCAGGGCTGGGCGCAATACCTCGACCCCGCGACCAACCCGGCCGACGCCCATGCGCTCATCAAGCGCGACAACCCCGACATGCCCGACGCCCTGCTGGACTACGGCCGCCGCATGCTGGGCGAGGCCGGCATCGTGCGCTCGGGCGATGCGCTGCGCCTGGGCATCGGCGCGATGACGGAGGAGCGCTGGGGCCGCTTCCACGCGGCGATGGCCGATGTGGAGGTGGTGCCGCGCGGCCTGGACTGGCGCCGCGCCTTCGACCTCTCGCTGGTCAACAGGGGCATCGGGCGCGGGTGACGCCGCTGCTGCGCCTGCGCGGCATCGGCCACCGCTTCCCCGGCGGGGTGCAGGCGCTGGCGGGCGTCAGCCTGGAGGTGATGCGGGGCGAGGTGCTGTGCCTGCTCGGCGCCTCGGGCTGCGGCAAGTCCACCCTGCTGCGCATCGCCGCCGGGCTGCTGGAGCCGGCGCAGGGCGCGGTGGAATGGCCCGGCGGGCGCCCGCCCATCGGCTTCGTGTTCCAGGACGCCACGCTGATGCCCTGGGCCCGCGCGCTGGACAATGTGGCGCTGCCGCTGCGCATCGCGGGCATGCCGCGCGCCGGGCGCCACGCCCGCGCCGCCGCCGCCCTGGGGGCGCTGGGCCTGGCGGGCTTCGAGCGCGCCTTCCCCGCGCAGCTTTCCGGCGGCATGCGCATGCGCGTCGCCATCGCCCGCGCCCTGGTGACGGACCCGCCCCTGCTGCTGATGGACGAGCCCTTCGCCGCGCTGGACGAGATCACCCGCTGGCGCCTGAATGACGAGCTGCTGGCGCTGCGCCAGGCGCGCGGGACGACCATCGTCTTCGTCACCCACTCCACCGCCGAAAGCGCGTATCTGGCGGACCGCGTGGCCGTGCTCTCCCCCCGGCCCGGGCGGCTGTCGGCGCTGCTGGACTTCGCGCCGATGGCGCGCGGCCGCCACGCCCGCAGCGAGGCGCCCTTCGCCGCCCGGCTGCGCGCGGCGGGCGATGCGCTGGAAGCGGCGTGACGCAGCGCCTGCTGCCCGCGCTGCTGCTGGCCGCCCTGCTGGCGCTGTGGGAAGCGCTGGTGCGCTGGAATGGCGTGCCCCCCTACGTGCTGCCCGGCCCGGTGGCCATCTGGCGCGCGCTGGTGGCGGACTGGCCGCTGCTCTGGGCCTCCCTGCTGGTGACGCTGCGGGTGGCGCTGCTGGCCCTGCTGCTGGCGGTGCTGGGCGGGGTGGCGCTGGCGCTGGCGCTGCTGCTGGCGCAATCCCCGGTGCTGGAGCGCGCGCTGCTGCCGCTGGCCGTGGTGCTCCAGGTCACGCCCATCGTCGCCATCGCGCCGCTGCTGCTGATCTGGCTGGACAGCGTGCTGGCGGCGCTGCTGGCCTGCGCCTGGATCGTGGCGTTCTTCCCCATCCTCTCCAACACCGTGCAGGGGCTGAACGGCGCCGACCCGCACCTGCACGAGCTGTTCCGCCTGCATGGCGCGCGCCGCTGGCAGACCCTGCTGTGGCTGCGCCTGCCCGCGGCGCTGCCCTTCTTCCTGGCCGGGCTGCGGGTGGCCGGCGGGCTGGCGCTGATCGGCGCGGTGGTGGCGGAATTCGTGGCCGGCGCCGGCGGCGCGGGCTCCGGCCTGGCCTTCCGCATCCTGGAGGCCGGCTACCAGCTGCGCATCCCGCGGATGTTCGCGGCACTCGCGCTGATCTCGGCGGCCGGCATCGCCATCTTCGCCGCACTGGGGCTGGTGCAGCGGCTGGCGCTGCGGCGCTGGGGGGGGCGGGCGGTAGTTGCGGGATGCCGCCGCCGCGCCCACCTTCGGGGGCATGACCGATGCTGACCTCCTCGCCGGCTTCTGGCGCGCCCTGGCCGCCACGGGCTGGCACGGCCTTTCGATGCGCCAGGTGGCGGCGGAGGCCGGGACCGACACGGCCACGCTGCGCCGCCGCTTCGACACGCCGCACGCCATGCTGCTGGCGCACGGCCGGCTGGTGGATGCCGCCGTGCTGGCCGGCACCGTGCCCGACCCCCACGCCACCCCGCGCGACCGCCTGTTCGACGTGCTGATGCGCCGGCTGGACGAGATGCAGCCCCACCGCGCCGGAGTGGCCCGCCTGCTGGCGGACCTGCCGCGCTCGCCGCTCACGGCGCTGTTCCTCATGCCGCACCTCGCCTCCTCCATGGCCTGGATGCTGGAGGCGGCGGGGCTGGAGGCCAGCGGGCCGCGCGGGGCCGCGCGGGTGCAGGGGCTGGTGCTGGTGTGGCTGGCGGCGGTGCGCGCCTGGGAGCAGGACGACAGCGCCGACCTGTCCGGCACCATGGCCGCGCTGGACCGCGCGCTGGACCAGGCCGACCGCGCGGCGCGCTGGCTGCGGTTGGATGGTGCCGCGGCGGAGCCGCCGATCATTGCCGATGCCGAGCCGCCCGTGGTGGCCGATGCCGTGCCCCCCGCCGGCCCGGGGGGGGAACCGCCGGCACAGGCGATGGACGCGCCGGGGCCGGAAGCCGTTTGACCGCGCGCCCGCGCCTTCCGTAACCTGGGGCGGAAGGCCGATCCCCGGCCGGAAGGGATGCGCGCATGTCAGGCTTCAACATGGATGAGATGATGAAGGGCTTCGGGGCAATGAAGATGCCCGACATGTCCGCCTTCGCCGAGGCGCAGAAGCGCAACATGGAGGCGCTGGCCCATGCCAACCGCGTGGCGCTGGAAGGCGCGCAGGCCATCGCCAAGCGCAACATGGAGATCCTGCAGCAGAGCGTGGCCGAGATGACGGAGGCGGCGCAGAAGCTGGCCAGCGCCGAATCCTCGCCCCAGGCCAAGGCGGCGCAGCAGGCCGAGGTGATGAAGGCCGCCTATGAGCGCGCCGTGGCGAACATGAAGGAGATCGCCGACCTCATCCAGAAGAGCAATGGCGAGGCGGTGGGCGTGCTGAACAAGCGCTTCGCCGAGGCGATGGAGGAGGTGAAGGGCCTGGTGAAGACCGGCTGAGGCGCCGCCTCATACGAACGGCACGAAAACCGGACCTGTGGCGCGGGCGCGTCGTGCCGTTCGTATGAGTCGTGTTTGTGCCCTCAAACGCCGGGCGCCCGCTCCGCGGGCTTGGCTGCGCGGCGCGCGT
>JBEQBS010000177.1:0-6595 GCA_041639675.1 Rubritepida sp.
CCAGGCAGAGCAAGCCCGCCTGGCTGCCGGCCAGCAGGGCGGCGAGGTTGCGCTTGGGCATGGCGGGCAGCATCGTCACGTTGGGCGTGGCGCGGGCCAGCAGCCGCGCGGCGGCGCCCGGCACGCAGGACAGCACGGGCAGGCCGGCGGCCAGCAGATCCATCAGCTTGTTCGGCGCCGTCCATTCGGCGAATGCGGGCACCGGCGCCAGGCAGAGCAAGCCCGCCTGGCTGCCGGCCAGCAGGGCGGCGAGGTTGCGCTTGGGCATGGCGGGCAGCATCGTCACGTTGGGCGTGGCGCGGGCCAGCAGCCGCGCGCGCTCCGGCCCCTCGCCGGCCAGCACCAGCCGGACGCGCCGCTCGCTGCGCGCATGCAGGCTGGCGGCGGCGTCCAGCAGCGCGTCCAGCCCGTTCGCCACGCCATGCGCGCCGGCATAGGTGAACAGGACCTCGCCGGAGGCGGCCTCTGCCGGGCGCCAGGGCGCCACCTGCGGGCCGAAGAGGTCGAGGTCGCAACCCTGGCCGATCACCTCCACCTCCCGTGCGCCGCGGCGGCGGGCGATCTCCGCCATGCCGTCCGACAGGGCCACGGTCACGGCGGCGCGGCGGCAGGCGGCGTCGGCCAGCGCATCCATCGCCGCCAGCATGGGGCGGCTGCGCAGGCCAAGCGCGGCGGGGAGTTCCGGCCAGGGGTCGCGCATCTCGAACAGCAGGGGCGCGCGGGCGGCCAGCGCCGGGATGGCGACGGAAAGCGGCGTGGAGGAGGCCACCACCAGGTCCCAGCCCTGGCGCGCCAGCGGGGTGGCGCGGACGGCGAAGCGGGCGAAGGCCAGGGCGCGGGCCGGCAGCCCCATGCCGCCGTGATAGGGGATGGCGTATTCCACCACCTGGAAGTTCGCCACCCGCCCCTGGCGCATGCCGCGGCGGAAGGGACCCTCCAGCCCCGTGGCGGCGCCCGCATACTGCCCGGTGGCCAGCGTGACGGCATGGCCCGCGGCGGCCAGCGCCCGGGCCTGGGCGAAGGCGCGCGTCGCCGTGCCGCCCTCGGGGGTGGAGAAGTGCTGGTGCAGGTAGAGGATGCGGCTCACCGCCCGCAGGCCAGGATGGCCTCCGCCACCCGCGCCGTGTCCGCCGCCGTCATGGCGCTGCCGGAGGGCAGGCACAGGCCGCGGGCGAAGACATCCGTGGCCACGGCGCCGCCGGCGAAGGGGGCGCCGCGGAAGGCGGGCTGCAGGTGCATGGGCTTCCAGGCCGGGCGGCTCTCGATGCCCGCTTCCTCCAGCGCCAGGCGCAGCGCCTCGCGGTCCGGCCCGCCCCCGGGGGCCAGCAGCACGGAAAGCCAGCGGGAGGATCGGGCCCAGCCCGGCTCCTCCTGCCAGCCGAAGCCGGGCAGGGCGGCGCGGTAGCGCGCATGCAGGGCGCGGCGGGCGGCCACCCTCGCCTCCAGCGCCGGCAGCTGCGCCAGGCCGACGGCGGCCAGCACCGCGCTCATCGCCAGGTTGCCGCCGGTCTCGGCATGCTCGTAATGCGCCGCCGGCTCGCGCGCCTGGGTGGCCAGGTGCCGGGCGCGGGCGACCAGGGCGGGGTCGTCGGAAAGCAGGGCGCCGCCGCCGCCGGCGGTGACGATCTTGTTGCCGTTGAAGGACAGCACCGCCAGCCGCGCCCCCTGCCCCGCCGGCCGCCCATGCTGGGTGGCGCCCAGGGCGCAGGCGCTGTCGGAGACCAGGGGCACCCCCCAGGCATCGCAGGCGCGGCGCAGCGCCGGGATGTCCGCCGGCTGGCCGTAGAGATCCACCGAGACGACGCAGCGCGGCAGCCGCCCGCGGCGGGCGGCGGCGGCGAGTTCCTCCGCCAGCAGCGCGGGGTCCAGCGTCCAGCCGGCCGGGTCCACGTCCAGGAAGCGGGGCGTGGCGCCCATCTGCACCGCCGGCGCGACGGTGGCGATGAAGGTGAGCGTGCTGGTCCAGACCTCGTCGCCAGGCTGCACGCCCAGGACGCGATAGGCGAGCGACAGGGCGGCGGTGGCGGAGGCGGTGGCGAGGAGATGGGGAAAGCCGGCGACCCGGCCCAGCTCCGCCTCGAAGCGATCGAGCGTCGGGCCGGCGGGGGCGAGCCAGCCGCTGTCCAGCAGGTCCTGGAAGGCGCCGGCCTCGGCCCCGGTCAGGACGGGCGGCGACAGCAGCAGGCGCCCCGGCGCGCGGGCCGCACGGGGAAAGGGCAGGATGGCGGCGGTCGTCGCAGGGACCATCGGGATGTCAACTCTTGGTTAACTTCCCGTATGTAACCTGAGCGAATCGGAGAATGCAATCGGGGCGTGCATCGCCCCGATTCACGCAACCTCAAGCCGTGCCGGCGACCGGCTGCTGGCGGCGGCTCTGCCACAGCTGCACGAAGTCAATCGGGTTCAGCAGCACGGGCGGGAAGCCGCCCTCGCGCGTCACGTCGGCCAGGATGTTGCGGGCGAAGGGGAAGAGCAGGCGCGGGCATTCCACCAGCAGCACCGGCTCCAGCTGCTCCTGCGGGACGTTGACGGTGAAGATGCCGCAATAGGTCAGCTCGGCGATGAAGCACTGGGTGCTTTCGCCCGCCTTGGCGTCGGCGCGCACGATCAGCGACACCTCGAAGATGTTCTCGCCCTCCTGGATCGGGCGGGCCTGCACGTCCAGCGCCAGGTCAATGCGCGGCTGCTCGCGCAGGGTGGCGAAGATGCCGGGGGCACCGGGCACCTCGAAGGACAGGTCCTTGGTGAACTGGATGTTCAGCACCAGCGGCGGCATCGCCTGCGCGTCGGGGCTCTGGGGCGGGAGAGTGATCGCGTCGGACATGGGCGCCCGCCTACCACGCATGCTTGGGGGCTTCCATCCCCGCGCCCGTGTTCCCTACCCTGCACCGATGCCCCTTTCCCCGCCCGCCCCCCGCGAACTGCACCACAACCGCGACATCGCGCTGCGCGGCTTCCTGCGCGAGGACGGGCTGGTGGACATCGAGGCGCACCTGGTGGACACCAAGACCTACGGCTTCCCCTCCGACTACCGCGGCCAGGTGAATCCCGGCGAGGCGCTGCACGGCATGTGGGTGCGCCTGACGGTCAACCAGGACCTCGTCATCACCGCCTGCGAGGCCGTGACCGACTTCTCCCCCTTCGAGACCTGCCCGGGCGCCACGCCCAACTTCGCGAAGCTGGCCGGCCTCTCCATCGGGCCGGGCTTCAACCGCGCGGTGAACGAGGTGGTGGGCGGCATCAAGGGCTGCACCCACCTGCGCGAGGTGCTGGCCCAGATGGCGACCGTGGCGTTCCAGACGCTCTGGCCCATCCGCTACAGGCGCCAGCAGGCGCAGCGGCAGGCGGAGGCCGCCGGCGCGCCGCCCAGGCGCCCGGCCCTGCTGGGCACCTGCCATGCCTACGACCCCGCGGGGCCGGTGGTGGCGCGCAAGTGGCCGGAATGGGCGGAGCCGAAGGAGCGGTAGCCGATCGCCCCCATCGGCGGCGCCGATTTGCCAGGCGGGCCGAACGGGCGGCATCATTCCGGGCAACGAAGGACAACCGCCATGCCCGCATCGCCCATCGCCGTGTTCTGCGCCGGCTTCCTCGCGGGCGGGCTCGTCCTCGGCGGCGCCTTGGCGCATGCGCGCATCGTCACGCTCAACAGCGCCGTCGCCGGGGTGCTGCCCAATTCGGAAGGCAGCCTGTTCTGCGTCACCGCCGCCTCGGTGCCGCGGGCGATCCCCGGGGTGAGCCGCAACACCAGCGTCAACGCGCCGGGCGGGGTGTCCCACGGCGTCACCATGCGCTGCCCGGCCTAGGCCCGGAAGGCCAGGCGCGGCAAGGCGGTCAGGAGACCTCCTCCGGCGCGCGCAGCGTCAGCGCCAGCGCGTGCATCCCGCCGGCGAATTCCGCCGCCAGCGCCTCATGCACGGCGCGCGAGCGCGCGACGCGGCTCATCCCCGCGAAGGCGGGGGAAACGAGGACGACGCCGTAATGCGTCTCGCCTTCGGGCCGGGCGCCGGCATGGCCGGCATGGCGGTGGCTGTCATCCACCACTTCCAGCCGGATCGGCGCGAAGCGGGTTTCCAGCGTGGCACGGATGCGGTCGGCGCGGTTGGGCATGCTGCGCAGAATCGGCCCGCCGCGCGTCGTTGCCAAGCCCCGCCCCCCCGGCCATATCGCACCGATGGCCCGAAGGAGCAGCTTCCAGTCCCAGCGCGACCCCCGCCTGCCGCCCCAGCGCTGCGAGGCGCCCGGCTGCCCGGAGGCCGGCGAGTTCCGCGCGCCCAAGGACCGCGGCCTCAACGCCTATCACTGGTTCTGCCTGGAGCACGTGCGCGCCTACAATGCCGGCTGGGATTTCTACAAGGGCATGCCGGCCGACCAGATCGAGGCCGGCATCCGCCACGACACCGGCTGGGGCCGCCCGACCTGGCCGCTGGGCCGCCTGGGCTCGACCATTGACCTGGAGAAGCTGGGCGACCCGCTGGGCATCCTGCGCGATGCCGCCCCCCGCCGCCCCGCCCCGCCCCGCCGCGCCGAGGCCCCGCCGGAGCTGCGCGCCGCCCTGGGCGTGCTGGAGCTGGACTGGCCGGTGGAGCCGCCCACGCTGAAGGCGCGCTACAAGGAGCTGGCCAAGCGCCACCACCCGGACGCCAACAAGGGCGACAAGCGGGCGGAGGAGCGCTTCAAGGACATCAGCCGCGCCTATGCCCTGCTGCGGGCGCGCATCGGCGCCGAGGCGCGCCCGGCCGCCGGGTAGCGCAACCCTGCACCCTGCCCTAATCTTGCCCACGACAGAGCGAAGCGGACCTTGCTTGAGATGAACACCATGGCGAAGACGGCCGAAATCCAGCCCACCGCGGCCATCTCCATGCCCGACACCACCGTGGACGCGCGCGCCACCTTCGGCGTGGACGTGGACATGCAGGTGCCGGCCTATTCCGTCCGCACCGAGCACGTGCCGGAGGTGGACCCCTCCTACCGCTTCGACCGCGACACCACGCTCGCCATCATCGCCGGCTTCGCGCACAACCGGCGCGTCATGGTCCAGGGCTACCACGGCACCGGCAAGAGCACGCACATCGAGCAGGTGGCGGCGCGGCTCAACTGGCCCTGCATCCGCGTCAACCTCGACAGCCACATCTCGCGCATTGACCTGATCGGCAAGGACGCGATCGTCCTGAAGGATGGCAAGCAGGTGACGGAGTTCCGCGAGGGCATCCTGCCCTGGGCATTGCAACACCCGTGCGCCCTGGTGTTCGACGAGTACGACGCGGGCCGGCCGGACGTGATGTTCGTGATCCAGCGCGTGCTGGAGGTCGAGGGCAAGCTGACGCTGCTGGACCAGAACAAGGTGATCCGCCCGCACCCGATGTTCCGCCTCTTCGCCACCGCCAACACGGTGGGCCTGGGCGACACCACGGGGCTGTATCACGGCACGCAGCAGATCAACCAGGGCCAGATGGACCGCTGGAACATCGTCTGCACGCTCAACTACCTGCCGCATGCGCAGGAGACGGAGATCGTGCTGGCCAAGATGGGCGCCGCCCCGGGCGACAAGGCGATGAAGAAGCAGGTCGAGGCGATGGTGGCCCTGGCCGACCTGACGCGCGCCGGCTTCATCGCCGGCGACATCAGCACCGTCATGTCCCCGCGCACGGTCATCACCTGGGCGGACAATGCGCGCATCTTCGGCGATGTGGGCTTCGCCTTCCGCCTGACCTTCCTGAACAAGTGCGACGAGGCGGAGCGCGCGACGGTGGCCGAGTACTACCAGCGCTGCTTCAACCAGGAGATCGAGACGGGGCTGTACAAGAAGGCGGGGTGAGCGCCCCGCCGGGCGGGAGACGGGCATGGACGGCACGATCGCACCGGACGGCCGCAACGACCTCTACGAAGCGGACGAGCATGCCTGGCTCCTCCAGCAGGTCGCCCTGCTGCGGGAGGGCCGGCTGGCGGAGCTCGATGCCGCGCACCTGGTGGAGTACCTCGAAAGCATGGCCCGCCGCGACCGCCGCGAGCTGCGTTCGCGCCTCGTCATCCTGCTGATGCACCTGCTGAAGTACCGCGTGCAGCCTGAGCACGGCGGCTGGTCATGGGCGCAGACGGTGCTGACGCAGCAGGACGAGCTGCGCGACATCATCGCCGGCACCCCCAGCATCGCGCAGCACATCCCCGACCTGCTGGCCACCGCCTTCGGGCAGGCGCGCCTGCTGGCCGCGGCGGAGACGGGCCTCCCCGCCTCCCGCTTTCCCGCCGACAACCCCTGGACATTGGACGAGGCGCTTCACTGGAAGCCGCCCGAGCGAGCCGCATGACCAAGCAAGACCTCACCCGCCAGGAGGAGTTCAAGCGCGCCACCGCCGGCGCCATCCGCGCCATCGCGCAGGTGCCGGAGGTGCAGGTGGCCTTCCAGCCCGGCCCGGCGGGCGTGGCCGGCCGGCGCGCGCGCCTGCCCCTGCCCACCCGCGCCCTGCCCCCGGCCGAGATGGCGAAGCTGCGCGGCGCCGCCGATGCCGTGGCGCTGAAGCTGCGCCTGCATGACGAGGCGACCCACGCCGCGCGCGCGCCCTCCCGCCGCGAGGCGCGCGAGGTGTTCGACGCGCTG
>JBEQBS010000178.1:0-6590 GCA_041639675.1 Rubritepida sp.
CGCGCCCGCGCGCCAGGCGCAGCGCCTGGGCAGGCGTCCCGGCGAAGGGGGGCGGGCCGTCCGCGGCGAAGGCGGCGGCGATGGCGCGTCGCTTCCAGCGCTGCATCCCCAGCAGCGCCGCGACCGGCATCGCGGCTTCACTCGTTGTTGACGGCACGGCAGCAGTATAGATTGCCGGCGGGTGCCGCCGGAAGGCCCGGCATGGTTGCGAAGGATGGATGGATGACGGCGCGCGCCGGTCTGCTGCTGGGATTCGTGCTGCTGGCGGGGTGCGAGTCCGTGCCCGGCGGGGCGGCGCTGTCGGCCGCCTTCCAGCCCGATCCCGGGCGGGCCATGTCCTCGGCGCCGCTGCCCCTGCCCGCCGCCACCGCCGCGCCCCAGGCCGATGCGGTGGCGCTCTTCGCCGCCGGGGCCTCGCCCGGCCAGTCCGGCATGGCGGGCAACGAGGTCGCGCGGCTGGGCCGGGCCTACCACGCCGCCTCGGGGCGGGAGTGCCGGGAGGTGATCCTGGGCTCGGGCTTCGGGGAGCGCGCGCAGGTGGCCTGCCGCCAGCCGGACGGCTCCTTCGCCTCCGCCCGCGCGCTGCTGCAAGGGGGCGGCCGCTAGGGAGGCCCGATGTCCGACCGCCCCATCCTGCCCGAGCCCTCGCTGCGCCGGGCGCTGCGCGTGCAGATGGACGTGCTGGGCGCGCTCATCATGCGCGAGCTGCACACGCGCTTCGGGCGGGAGAACCTGGGCTACCTCTGGCTGTTCCTGGAGCCGATGATCCTGGCCGGCTGCGTGGCCCTGCTGCATGAGCTGAGCGGCCATGGCCTGCCGGGCGGGATGATGGCCTTTCCCTTCTACATCATCTCCTACACGCCGCATTACCTGCTGCGCGCCATCCTCACCCGCGCCCCCACCGCGCTGGAGGCCAACCTGCCGCTCTTCTACCACGCGCGGGTGCGGCTGCATGACGTGCTGCTGGCCCGCACCCTGCTGGAGCTGGCGGCGGTGCTGATCGCCATGATCGCCTTCCTCACCGGGCTGGGCATCGTCACCGGGACATGGCCCGAGGACCCGGTGATGGTGGCGATGGGCCTGGTGATGACCGCCGTGCTGATGCACGGCATGGGGCTGATGGTCTGCGCCGCCACCGCCTTCGGCCACGCGGCGGTGGAGCGCGTGGTGCACCCCGCCACCTACCTGGCGCTGCCGCTCTCGGGCGCCTTCTTCATGCTGTGGTGGCTGCCCGAGGAGGCGCGCCAGCTGCTGTGGTGGATCCCCACCGTGCACATCTACGAGTTCATCCGCGAGGCGTATTTCGGCCCCATCGTCCCCTATCACTACGACCTCGGCTACCTCGCGCTGTGGATGCTGGTCAGCAACGTGCTGGGGCTGCTGGCGCTGCGCGTGGCGCGGCCGCACATGGAGGCGTGAGGGATGCTGCGGCTGGAAGGGGTGCGCAAGTCCTTCCGCATGCCCAACCGGGGCCAGCGCGAGGTGCTGCGCGGGGTGGACGCGCTGGTGCGCAAGGGCGACGCCATCGGCATCCTCGGCCGCAACGGCGCCGGCAAGTCCACGCTGATGCGCCTGATCGCCGGGGTGGACCACCCCACGGGCGGGCGGATCGAGCGCGGGATGAGCATCTCCTGGCCGCTGGGCTATGGGGGCGCGCTGCACGGCGCGCTCTCGGGCGCGGACAATGCCCGCTTCGTGGCGCGCATCTACGGCCGCCCGGTGGACTGGACCATCGGCTTCTGCGAGGACTTCGCCGAGCTGGGGCGGGACATGCACATGCCGGTGCGCACCTACTCCTCCGGCATGCAGTCGCGCCTGGCGCTCGCGCTGTCGCTCGCGGTGGACTTCGACTGCTACCTGGTGGACGAGATGGTGGCCGCCGGCGACAGCCGCTTCGCCTCGCGCGGGCGGGAGGAGCTGATGGCCCGCCGGGGCCGCGCCGCGCTGATCTTCGTCTCGCATTCCGAGGAGCTGATCCGCTCCTTCTGCACCTCCGCCGCGGTGCTCACGCAAGGGAGGCTCTTCTTCCATGAAGATATGGACCAGGCTTTCGCCGCCTACCGCGCCCTCTGAGGCGCCGCGGGCGGAGGCGCCGCCGCCCTCCCTGCTGCGGCGCCTGCCCCTGGCCGGGCGGCTGGCCGATGCGCGCCCGGTGCTGGAGGCGCTGCCGCGCGCCGGGGGCGGCGGCGTGCTGGGCCCCGTCCGCCGGCGGCCCTTCGCCTTCGCCGTGCTGCTGCCCACGCTGCTGGCCGCGCTCTACCTGTTCCTGGTGGCGGCGCCGCAATACGTCAGCGAATCCCGCTTCCTGCTGCGCGGGCCGCAGCGCCCCGCCACCTCCCTGCTGGGCGAGGCGCTGAACCAGTCCGGCTTCCGCTCGGCCGGGGAGGACACGGCCGGGCTGCGGGACTTCCTGCTCTCCCACGACGCGGTGCGGCAGCTGCGGGAGCGCACGGACCTGGTCGCCATCTTCCGCCGGCCGGAGGCCGACCCGCTGTCGCGCCTCTGGAGCGCGGCGCCCGAGGCCGAGCGCCTGCTGGCGCATTACCGCCGCCAGGTGAAGGCCGTGGTGGACCAGGACAGCGGCATCACCACCCTGCGCGTGCGCAGCTACCGCCCCGCCGACAGCCTGGAGCTGTCCCGCGCGCTGCTGGCGCTGGGCGAGGCGCGGGTGAACGAGCTGAACGCCCGCCTGCGCGAGGAGGCCCTGCGCGCCGCCCGCACCGAGCTGGACCGCGCCGAGGAGCGCGCGAAGGAGGCCGCGGCCGCCATCACCGCCTTCCGCCAGCGCGAGCAGGTGGTGGACCCCGCCCGCGCGGCCGCCATCAACGTCGAGACGCTGGGCCGGCTGGAGGGCGAGGTGACGCGGCTGCGCACGGAATTGCAGCAGGCCCAGGCCTTCGCCCGGCCCAATGCCCCGCAGATCCAGCTGCTGCGCAACCGCATCGAGGGCGCGGAGGCGCAACTGGCCGAGGAGCGCCGCCGCCTGGCCGCCGCCGGCACCGGCGTGACGGAGCGCCTGGCGGATTTCGAGCGCCTGCGCCTGGAAGGGGAGTTCGCCACCCGCGCCCTGACGCTGGCGGCCACGCAATACGAGCGCGCGCTGAGCGAGGCCGGGCGGCAGGGGCTGTTCCTGGTGCGGGTGGTCGAGCCCAACCTGGCGGAGCGCAGCCTGTACCCGCAGCCCGCGCTGACCACCCTCTACGTGTTCGCCGGGCTGGCGCTGGTGTATGGTCTGGGCTGGCTGCTGGTGGCCGGCGTGCGGGAGCACGCGGCGTGACGGGGTTCGGGGGTTCGATGCGGCATTTCATCGGCGCGGCGCTGCTGCTGCTGGCCACCCAGGCGGGGGCGCAGAACCTCCAGGGGCTGCTGCCGCCCAACCTTTCGCCCGCGCAGATGATGCAGGCGCAGCAGTTCCAGCAGGGGCTGCTGCGGCAGGCGCCTGGCAGCGCCATCCGCACCCGCCAGGGCGAGACGACGGAGGCCGAGGCCGGCGCCACCGCCACCGGCGCGCTGGGCGAGGCGCCGCGCAACACCGCCGGCCCTGGCGCGGTGTTCGGCGCCGGGCTCTTCACCCGCGACGCCGCCGCCGCCTCGGACGCGCCCAACCCCAACTACATCGTCCAGCCCGGCGACCGCGTCTCCGTGCGCGTCTGGGGCGCGGTGGAGAGCGAGGGGATCATGCCGGTGGACCCGCAGGGCAACCTGTTCCTGCCGCAGATCGGCCCGGTGCGGCTGGCCGGCACGCGGGCGGGCGACGTGCAGCGGGTGATCGAGACGGAGGTGCGGCGCATCTACACCCAGCAGGTGCAGGTCTATGCCGTGCTGATCTCCACCCAGCGCATCGGCGTCTTCGTCACCGGCTTCGTGCGCACGCCCGGGCGCTTCGGCGGCTCGGCGGCGGATTCGGTGCTGGATTTCCTGGTGCGCGCCGGCGGCGTGGACGCCACGCGCGGTTCCTACCGGGAGATCGCGATCCTGCGCGGCGGGCGTTCGGTGGCCAACGTGGACCTCTACCGCTTCCTGCTGGATGGCCAGCTTCCCCCCGTGCGGCTGCAGGAGGGCGACACCATCCTGGTCGGCCGTCAGCGCGCGCTGGTGGCGGCCGAGGGCGCGGTGCGCAACAACTTCCTGTTCGAGGTGCCCGGCGCGGTGATGGCGGGGCGCGACCTCATCGCCTATGCGCGCCCGCTGCCCAGCGCCACCAACGCCATCATCACCGGCAACCGCGACGGAAGGCCCTTCTCGCGCTACGCCACGCTGAGCGAGCTCCAGGGCATCCCGCTGAGCGACCAGGACACCGTGACCTTCATCACCGACCGCCCGGCCCAGACGGTGCGGGTGATGGTGGAGGGCTCGCGGATCGGCCCCTCCGTGCTGGTGACGGACCGCGACGTGACCTTGTGCCAGGCGCTGGACTTCATCGCGGTGGACCCCGGCCTGGCCGACACCAACAGCATCTACCTGCTGCGCCCGCGCGTGGCCCAGCAGCAGCGCCGCGCGATGGAGGAGGCGGCGGAGCGGCTGGAGCGCCAGCTCTTCACCGCCACCGCCGCCACGACCGGCATCGCCAACATCCGTTCCGCCGAGGCGCAGCTGGTCGCCTCCTACCTCCAGCGCGCGCGGCGCACCCAGCCGGAGGGGCGCGTCGTGGTCTTCGACTCCAATGGCCGCTGCAACCCCGTGCGGCTGGAGAACGAGGACGTGATCGTCATCCCCGAGCGCTCCTCCACCGTGCTCGTCTCGGGCGAGGTGGCCGCACCCCGGGCGGTGGTGTGGAGCCAGGCCATGTCGGTGAACGACTACGTGCAGCAGGCCGGCGGCTACACGGCGCGCGGCTCCTCGCGCCAGATGATGATCCGCCGCGCCTCAGGCGAGCTCGTGCTCGACCCGCGCGAGGGGCCGCGGCCGGGGGACGAGCTGATCGCGCTGCCGCGGCTGGACCCCAAGCTGTTCCAGCTCGCCACGGATTTCTCGGCGCTGGTGTTCCAGGCGGCCTTCGCGGCGCGGACGGTGCAGAACTGGTAGCGGCCTTGCGCGGGGCGGTGACGGGGGCACATTCCCCGCCATGCCGGCACCCCGCACCCTTGCCGACCTCGAAGCCGATGTCGCGCGCGACCTGGAACTGACGGCGCATCCGCGCGCGCCCTGGCTGGTGCCGAAATCCTGCGGCGGCGCGCCGGTGCTGGACGTGCTGGTGATCGGCGCCGGGCAATGCGGCCTGGCGGTGGCGCATGCGCTGCGGCGCGACCAGGTGACGAACATCCTGGTGCTGGACCGTGCGCCCGAGGGCCGCGAGGGGCCGTGGCTGACCTATGGCCGCATGAAGGCGCTGCGGTCGCTCAAGGACCAGACGGGGCCGGACCTGCGCCTGCCCGCGCTCACCTACCAGGCCTGGCACGAGGCGCGCTTCGGCGTGGCGGACTGGGAGGCGATGCGCTGGATCCCCCGCGGCCATTGGGCGGAGTACCTGGCGTGGTTCCGGCGCGTGGCCGCCATCCCCGTGCGCAACGGCGTGGCGGCCGGCGCCATCGGCCCCGCGCGCACGGATGACGGGCTGGACTGCCTGCGGATCGAGACCGCGGAAGGCCCGCTGCACGCGCGGCGCGTGGTGCTGGCGACGGGGCAGGAGGGCATCGGCGGCTGGTGGATGCCGGATTTCGTGCGGGCGCTGCCGCCGGAATTCCGCGCCCATGCCAGCGAGGAGGCCATCCCCTTCGCCGCGCTGCGCGGCAAGGTCGTCGCCGTGCTGGGCGCCGGCGCATCGGCCTTCGACAACGCGGCCGTGGCGCTGGAGCACGGCGCCGCCGCGGTGCACCTGTTCTGCCGCCGCGCCGAGCCGATGGTGGTGCAGCCCTATCGCTGGCTGACCTTCGCCGGCTTCCTGCGCCACATGGGCGAGGTACCGGATGAATGGCGCTGGCGCGTCATGGCCCATGTGCTGGGCATGCGCGAGGGCTTCGCGCAGGACCACTACGACCGCGTGATCCGCTGGCCCAGTTTTTCCATGCACACGGGCCGCGAATGGACCGGCGCGCGGGTGGCCGGTGGCCGGGTGCTGCTGGACACCCCGCGCGGCCCCTTCGCGGCGGATTACCTGATCTGCGGCACCGGCACCCGCATGGACCCCGCCCTGTGCCCCGAGCTGGCGGATTGCGCGCACAACGTGGCGAGCTGGGGCGACCGCTACCGCCCGCCGGAGGCCGAGCGCAACGAGCGGCTGGCGCGCTTCCCCTACCTGGCGCCGGATCACGCGCTGACGGAGCGCGTGGCGGGGCTGACGCCCTGGCTCTCGCGCATCCACCTCTTCGGCATCGGCGCGACGATGAGCTTCGGCCCCTCGGGCAGCAGCATCAACGCGATGAGCATCGCCGCCCCCCGCGTGGCGGCGGGGGTGACGCGCGGCCTGTTCGGGGAGGACCTGCCGCGGCTGTGGGACGACCTGCGCGGCTATGACGTGGCGCAGGTGGTGCTGGACCCGGCGCGGGTGGCGTAGCTCATACGAACGGCACGAAAACCGGACCTTTGGCGCGGGCGCGCCGTGCCGTTCGTATGAGTCGTTTTTGCGCCCTCAAACGCCGGGCGCCCGCTCC
>JBEQBS010000179.1:0-6581 GCA_041639675.1 Rubritepida sp.
TCATCACTGCCGCGCCGCGTCCAGCCGCGGCGCGAGCCTCCACATTGCCCAGGCCCCCAGGATGGGCCCCGGCGCCAGCAGGGCGAAGGCGCCTGCCCAGCCCAGCGCCGGCACCGCCCAGGCCATCAGCTGGATCGCCGGCACGGTCAGCGCGAAGCCCAGCGCCGTCTGCGCCGTCAGCATCGTTCCCAGGTAGTCCGGCCGGGCGCAGAGCGCGGTGCAGGCGCTGAACTGCGCACTGTCCGCCACCACCGTCACGCCCCAGACCGCCGCCAGCGGCCACACCGCCCAGGCGGGCGCCCAGCCGATGGTGGCGGCACAGAGCCCCGAGGCCAGCATCGCCAGCGCCGCCATGCGCGCGCGGTTGCAGCGGTCCGCCAGCAGGCCCAGCGCGACGCAGCCGATGGCGCCGGCGCCCACCACCAGTGCCGTCAGCGCCCCCGCCGGCCAGGACGCCCCTTGCGCCGCGAGGAACAGCCCCACCCAGGCCCAGACCGCATACAGCTCCCACATGTGCCCCAGGTAGCCCAGGGTGGCGAGACGCAGCCGCAGATCGCGCCATACCTCCAGCACCTGGCGGGGATCGAAGGGCGGGCGGCGGGTTTCCAGCGGGCCGGGGCGCACCGGCAGCACGCACAGCCCGCCCAGCAGCGCCACCCCGCCCGCCACCAGGTACACCACCCGCCAGTCCGGCGTGCCCAGCAGCGCGGGGATGGCATGCGGCGCCGCCGAGCCCAGCGTCAGCGCCCCCACCACCAGCCCGATCAGCAGCCCCATGTCGCCGCGCGCCCAGGTGGCGGCCAGCTTCATCCCCACCGGGTAGATGCCCGCCATCGCCGCCCCGGCCAGGAACCGCAGCGCGAAGGCCCCTGGCCCTGCGGGCTCGATCAGGGCCTGCGCCGCCGTGCCCAGGGCCGCCACCAGCGCGCTGCCGAGGAACAGGCGGCGCGCCGGCCAGCGGTCGCTCAGCGCCAGCAGGGCGGACAGCAGGGTGCCCGCCACGAAGCCGGCCTGCACCGCCGCCGCCAGCCAGCCGGCTTCCCCGCGGGTGATGGCGCCCTGTTCCAGCAGCGCCGGCACGGCAGCGGTGCCGGCGAACCACACCGCCGGCGCCAGCATGACGCCCAGCAGGAGCAGGAGCAGGTTGGGCCAGCGGCGATGCATGGCGCGCAGCGTGGCACGCCTGAACACGTCTTCAAATATGCCGCTTGTTCAGAGGGTTAGCTGGGGCCATCTGCACCCCATGCTGCGCCGCGCCCTGCTGATGCTGCCGCTTGCCGGCTTCGCGCCGCCGCCGGTGCTGCGCGGGGATGCGCTGCGCCCCTGGCTGGCGGCGCTGGCCGGCGGCGGCTTCACCCTGATGCTGCGCCACGCCGACACGCGCGGCACCGGCTGCGACACCACCGATGACTGGCGCGACGCCGGGCGCCAGCGCCACCTGTCCGCCGAAGGCCGCGCCCAGGCCGCGCGCATCGGCGCCGCCCTGGCCGGCGTGCCGCTGGAGCGCCCGGTGCGCGCCAGCCCCGTACCCCGCGCCTTCGAGACGGCGATCCTGGCCTTCGGGGGCGCCGAGCCCGATGAGCGCCTGCTCAGCGACGAATTCGCCCGCCGCCGCATGGCCGACACCCAGCGCGCCCTGCTGGCGGAGCCGCCGCCACCCGGGCTGAACCGCGCGCTGGTGGGCCACATGGGCAGCGCCATGTCGCCCCCCGGGCGGACCATCACCCAGGCGGAGTTTCCCGAGGGGGCGGTGATGCTGTGGCGCCAGGGCCAGCCGGTGGCGACGCTGGAGCCGGCGCCGCTGCCGGGGGGTGGGGCGCATCGCTGCGGCTGACCTCCGCCGCCTTCCCCAGCAGGCGCCGGGCCAGGGCCAGGCGCTCCTCCAGGATGGACGCGGCGAGGGCGATGCGCGGGATCATGGGCGGGACCATGGGCGGGACCATCGCGCGCCAACGCCCCGGCCGGCCAATGGATGCGGGCGATGGCGCGCGACGGCGCCGCCTATCGCGCCCGCGCGGATCGGACGACCCGCCAAGCGGCCGATTCACCGCACCGGGCTGCACCCGGTGCGGATCGGGCGCTACCGCAGCGCCGCGCCCGTCGCCTTGGCCACGGCGGCGATGATGCGTTGCGCCACCGCCTCGATCTCTGCATCCGTGGGCGTGCGCTCGCGCGGCTGGAGCGTGGCCTGGATGGCCAGGCTGACCTTGCCCTCGGGCAGGTTGGGGCCGGCGTAGCGGTCGAACAGCACCACCTCCGTCACCAGCGCCTTGTCGGCCGCCTGCGCGGCGCGCAGCAGCTTCTCAGCCGGGACCGCGGCATCCACCAGGAAGGCGAAGTCGCGGCGGATGGGCTGGAAGGCCGGCAGCTCGGGCGCGGCCTTCTTCCGGCGCTTCGGCTCGGGCACGGCATCCAGGAAGACCTCGAAGCCCACCGCGCCTTCCGGCAGGTCCAGCGCCTGGCACAGCCGGGGGTGCAGCTGGCCGAAGCGCGCCAGCACCGCCTTCGGCCCCTGGCGCACCACGCCGGAACGGCCGGGGTGGTAATGGCCCGGCGCATCGGGCGTGACCTGCAGGGCGGCCATCGGCACGCCCAGCGCCTCCAGCACCGCCAGCGCGTCGGCCTTGGCGTCCAGCGCATCCACGGGGCGGGCGGGGGCGGCCCAGGATGGGGGGGTGCGCCCCGTCCGCAGCCCGCAGGCCATGGCGCGCTGCCCGGCGGGCGAGGGGTCGAGGTAGCCGCCGCCCACCTCGCCCAGCGCGACATCGGCGAAGCCGCGCGCGGCATTGCCGGCGGCGGCCAGGGCCAGGGTGGCCAGCGGAGTGGGGCGCATCTGGTCCAGGTCGGCGCTGATGGGGTTCTCGACGCGCAGCGCGTCCGGCGTCTCGCCGAACAGCGCGGCGGTGCGCCGGCTGGTGAAGCCATAGGTCACGCATTCCAGCAGCCCGCGCGCCGCCAGCACGCGCCGCGCCAGGGCCGCGCGCGTCTGCCGCGCATCCAGCGCCGGGGCCGGCACCACGGCGGAAACGGGCAGCGAGACGGAGGGCACCGCATCCAGCCCGCCCAGGCGCAGCACCTCCTCCACCAGGTCGGCCTCGGCCTCGGTGGCGGCGCAGCCCTCGGCGGCCTTCGCGGCGCGGGCGGGGTCCAGCGCGGGGTCCTGGTCCAGGGCGATGAGGGCGGCGATGTCGTTGCGCCAGGAGGGGACATGGACGGTGACGCTGGCGGCGTCGCGCGCGGCGACGGCGAAGCCCAGCCGCTCCAGCCGTCCCACCGCCTCGTCCGGCGGCAGGTCCAGCCCGCCCAGCCCGGCGATGCGCTCGAAGCGCAGCGTGGCGGTGCGGCGCCAGGCGGGCTCGGCGCCGGCCTCGGTGATGGTGGAGGCCTCGCCGCCGCAGAGCGCCTGGATCATCCGCGTGGCGGCCTCCAGGGCGGGGCGCATCAGGGCGGGGTCCAGGCCGCGCTCGTTGCGGGCGCGGGCGTCGGTGAAGATGCCGTGGCGCCGGCCCGATTGCGCGATGCGCACGGGGTCGAACAGGGCGCATTCGACGAAGACCTCGGTGGTCGTCTCGTCGCAGCCCGAATGCTCGCCGCCGATGACGCCGCCCAGGGCTTCCGGCCCGGCGGCGTCGGCGATGATGCCGTCCTCCGGGGTCAGCGCGTAGGTCCTGCCATTCAGGGCGAGCATGGTTTCGCCCGCGCGGGCGAAGCGCATGGTGACGGTGGGGCCCTTCACCTTCGCCACGTCGAAGACGTGCAGCGGGCGGCCCAGGGCGAAGGTGAACCAGTTGGTCACGTCCACCAGCGCCGAGATCGGCCGCAGCCCGATGGCCACCAGCCGGTCCTGCAGCCATTGCGGCGAGGGGCCGTTGCGCACCCCGCGCACCGCGCGCCCCAGCGCCCAGGTGCAGGCGCGCGGGTCCTCGATCTCCCAGCGCAGCGGCGTCTCGTAGGCCGGCGCGACGGGCTCGGCGCCCCAGGGCTTCAGCGTGCCCAGCCCGGCCGCCGCCAGGTCGCGCGCGATGCCGCGCACGGACAGCGCATCGCCGCGGTTGGGCGTGACCTTGATCTCGATGACCGGGTCGTCCAGGCCGGCCCAGTCCACGTAGCGCGCGCCCACCGGGGCGTCGTCCGGCAGGTCCACGATGCCGGAATGGTCGTCGCCCAGCCCCATCTCGCGCGAGGACAGCATCATCGCCTCGCTCTTCACGCCGCGGATCTCGCCGGCCTTGAGCGTGATGCCGGTGCCGGGGATGAAGGCGCCGGGCAGGGCGGCGACGCCCAGCATGCCGGTGCGGGCATTGGGCGCGCCGCAGACCACGCTGCGCTCCACGCCGTCGCCCACATCCACGCGCAGCGCGCGCAGGCGGTCGGCATTGGGGTGCTGGGTGGCCTCGATCACGCGGGCGATGCGGAAGGGCGCCAGGGCGGCGGCGCGGTCCTCCACGCCCTCCACCTCAATGCCGATGGCCGAGAGGGTGGTGGTGATGGCGTCGAGCGAGGCGTCGGTGTCGAGGTGCTCGCGCAGCCAGGAAAGGGGGAACTTCATCGGGTCAGCCCGCCTCGTGCAGGGTGAAGGGGGCCAGCGGCGACGTTCCGTAGTGCCGCAGCCAGCGCAGGTCGCCCTCGTAGAAGGGGCGCAGATCGGCCATGCCGTGCTTGAGCATGGTGATGCGCTCGATGCCCATGCCGAAGGCGAAGCCCTGCCACTCGCGCGGGTCCACGCCGCAATTGGCCAGCACGCGGGGGTGGACCATGCCGCTGCCCAGGATTTCCAGCCAATCGCCGCCGCCGCCGAGTTCCCCCGTGCGGCGGTTCCAGCCGATATCCACCTCCATCGAGGGCTCGGTGAAGGGGAAGTAGGAGGAGCGGAAGCGCACCGGCAGGGTGGCGATGCCGAAGAAGGCGCGCAGGAAGTCGGTCAGGCAGCCCTTGAGGTGGCCCAGCGTGATGCCGCGGTCAATCACCAGCCCTTCCACCTGGTGGAACATCGGGCTGTGCGTGGCGTCGTGGTCGGCGCGGTAGGTGCGGCCCGGCGCGATGACGCGGATCGGCGGCTCCTGCGCGATCATGGTGCGGATCTGCAGGGGCGAAGTCTGCGTGCGCAGAACGGTCCGGCGGCCGTCGGTTTCCCCGGGAAGATAGAAGGTGTCCTGGTCCTGGCGCGCCGGGTGGTGGTCGGGGATGTTCAGCGCGGCGAAGTTGTACCAGTCGCCCTCGATGTCCGGTCCCTCCACCACGGAAAAGCCCATGGCGCCGAAGATGGCCGTGAGTTCCTCGACCGTGCGAGAGATGGGGTGGATCAGGCCCTGCGGCGAAGGGCGCGCGGGCAGGGTCACGTCCATCGCCTCGGTGCGCAAGCGGGCATCCAGGGCCGCTTCCTCCAGCACCGCGCGGCGGGCGTCCAGCGCGGCTTCCAGCCGGGACTTCAGCGTGTTCAGCGCCGCGCCGCGCTCCTTGCGCGCCTCGGGGGCCACGGCGCCGAGGCCCTTGAGCAGCGCGGTCAGCGCGCCGCTCTTGCCCAGGGCGGCGACGCGCACGGCGTCCAGCGCGCGCAGGTCGGCGGCCTGGGCCAGCTCGGCTTCGGTGCGCGACAGCAGCGCGTCGAGGTCTTCGGTCATGCACTCACCCGGATGCGAAAAGGGCCGCGGGCGCTTCCGCGCCGCGGCCCCTGTTTGGCGCGATGCGCCGTCAGGTCAAGTGACCGGCCGCGCAAGGCGCGGCCCGCCGCCAGACCACCCCTTTGCCACCCATGCGCCCGTGGCGCGGCGAAGCCAGGCGCGCGCATGCGCGCGCCCGGCGTCTAAGGGCGGAAAAAGGAACGTCAGGCCGCAGGCCTGGCGTTCTTGGCCTGCTCGACGATCGCGGCGAAAGCCGCGGCGTCCTCATAGGCGATGGCGGCCAGCACCTTGCGGTCCATCTCGATCCCCGCCGCCTTGATGCCGGCGATGAAGGTCGAGTAGGTCATGCCGTGCTCGCGCACCGCGGCGTTGATGCGCTGGATCCACAGGCCGCGGAACTCGCGCTTCTTGTTGCGGCGGTCGCGGTAGGCGTATTGCAGCGCCTTCTCGACGCGCTGCAGCGCCGCGCGGTAGGTGGTGGAGGACCGCCCCACGTAGCCCTTGGCGAGGCCGAGGACCTTCTTGTGACGGGCATGGGCGGTGACGCCCCGCTTCACACGTGCCATCTGTTCAGCTCCTCTCGCTTACCGGGGCAGGCCGTACGGCAGCCACTGCTTCACCGTCTTGGCGTCCATGTCCGTGAGGACCTGGGAGCCGCGGTTCTGCCGCTTGGCCTTCTGCGAGCGGGCGGAGAGGCAGTGCCGCTTCTTGCCCGGGCCGGCGAGGACCTTGCCCGTCGCCGTGATCTTGAAGCGCTTCTTCGCGCTCGAAGTGGTCTTCATCTTGGACATTCGGGCCCTCCTGTCGGTGGGTTGGGGCGCCCCGCGGGCCGCACCACGCGGCAAGGGGACGCATCCCGGCCGGGCTGTCCAAAGGCCGGCGGCGCGGGGAAGCGCGGCGTGTAGCGGCGCAACGGCGGAGAGTCAAACCGACGGCGGGGTCCGGGGTGCGCCTCGCACC
>JBEQBS010000180.1:0-6578 GCA_041639675.1 Rubritepida sp.
GTGCGTGCGGCCGGTGCGCGGGCGCAGCGCCACCGCCGCCAGCCCCCCGCCGCGGCCGATGACGCGCCATTCCGTGCGCGCCGCCTGGCCGGCGGGGTCCACCGCCATCCACCAGCCGCGCGCCGGCGTGCTGCGCTTCAGCAGCGGCGCGTCGCAGGCGCCGGCATCGGCCAGGGCGCCGCGCACCACGGCCCAGTAGGTCTTCTCCGCCCGCCCTTCGGCAAACAGGCGCCCGAGCGCCGCCATGGCCGGCCTGGTCCGCCCGAAGGCCAGGCAGCCCGCCGTGTCCTGGTCCAGCCGATGCGCCGGCTGCGGGGGGTGCCGCCGGCCCTGGCGCAGCGCCTCCCCCCAATCGGCCAGCGACGGGCCGCCGCGCGCGGGCGGGGCCACCGGCAGGCCGCGGGGCTTGTCCAGCACCAGCACCGCGTCATCCTGCCACAGGATGCGCGAAAGGATGTCGCCGTGAGTGAATTCCACCTGCATTGCTTCCCCGAAAGCGGCGGCTGCTACAAGGCCGCGCTGATGCTGGCGCTGTGCCGCGCGGACTGGACGGCGGAATGGGTGGACTATTTCGGCGGCGAGACGCGCACGCCCGGATGGCGGCAGCGCGTCTCGGTGATGGGCGAGGTGCCGGTGCTGGAGCATGCGGGGCGCCGCCTGACGCAGTCGGGCGTCATCCTCACCCACCTGTCCCGCCACCTCGGCCGCTTCGGCGGGGAGGAGGAGGAGGTGCTGCGCTGGCTGCTGTTCGACAACCACAAGTTCACCTCCTACCTGGCCACCTGGCGCTTCCTGCTGGGCTGGGCCGAGGCGCCGGACCAGGCGGTGGTCGCCTTCTTCCGCGCCCGCGTCGAGGCCGCCTTCGCCGTGGTGGAGGCGCAGCTGGAGGGCCGCCCCTTCCTGCTGGGCGAGGAGCCGACGGTCGCCGACATCTCCATGCAGGGCTACCTGCACTACCCGGAGGCCGAATGGCCGCTGGATCACGGGCGCTTCCCGCGCGTGATGGCCTGGCGGGACCGCTTCGCGGCGATGGAGGGATACGCCCCGGCCTATGCGCTGCTGCCCGGCGCGCGCAGGCCGGGGCGGCTCTTCGCCTGACACGGGCGGCGCCATCGAATGGCCTGTGCCAACGGTCCGCGACGCGGGCCAAGCGCGCTTCTGCGCGCCGCGGCCCCTTTGGCTTCGCTGGCCCGAGGGCCAGCTACGCGTGCCGCGAAGCCAAGGCCGCGGAGCGGGCGCCCGGCGTTTGAGGGCGCAAAAACGACTCGTGCGAACGGCACGGCGCGCCCGCGCCACAGGTCCGGTTTTCGGGCCGTTCGTATGAGGCTACATCAGCCCCAGCTGCCGCAGGCTGGCCCAGCCGCCCTGGGCCACGATCACGTGGTCATGCAGCGCGATCTCCAGCACCCGCGCCGCCTCGCCCACCATCCGCGTCATCTCCACGTCGGCCTCGCTGGGCGTGGGGTCGCCGGAGGGGTGGTTGTGCACCAGGATCATCGCGGTGGCGTGCAGCTCCAGCGCGCGCTTCACCACCTCGCGCGGGTACACCGGCGCGTGGTTCACCGTGCCGCGGTGCAGCACCTCGTCGGCGATCAGCCGGTTGCGGGGGTCGAGGAACAGCACGCGGAACTGCTCCGTGCGCTCGCGCGACAGGGCGGCGGTGAGGTAGCCCATCAGCGCGTCCCAGTTGGACAGCACGGGCATCTCGATCACCTCGGCCTGGATCAGCCGGAGCGCGCTGGCCTGCACCAGCTTGATGGCCGCCGCACCGTTCACCCCCAGCTGCGGCTCGCGCGCCAGCAGGTCGGCGCGGGCGGAGAGCACCTTGGCGAAGGAGCCGTGGCGGTTGATGAGCTGCTTGGCCAGCGGCTTGGTGTCGCCCATGCGGATGGCGGCGTAGAGCAGCATCTCCAGCAGCTCGTAATCCGCCAGCGCGTCGGGGCCGCGCTGCACCAGCTTGTCGCGCATGCGCTGCCGGTGCCCCTGCGGCCCGCCATGGGCGGAGAAGGGGCGCGGCGGCGCGGTGTCCTCATAGGCCTCGGGCGGGGCGAAGGGACGCTCGGCCAGGGCCGCGCCGGCGAAGCGGCCGGAAGCCTCGGCGACGCCGCGCCCCGGCGGCGGCTGTGTCTCGGGATAATCCACGCCTCGGGCCCATCCTGGAATGCAACCAGGGCGAGCATAACCAAGGGTTGCAAAGCCGAGTCAAGAGCTAAACCAAAGGTTAACGCGCCGGGCGCATCCGCCCGTGCAGCGCGCGCAGCCGCGCCGCCTCCTCCTCCACCGCCGCCCGGTAGGCCTCGCCCAGCAAGGGCCGCAGCGGCGCCTCCAGCACCGCGGCATCCCGCGCGAAGCCGGCATCGGTGAAGATCTCGGCGAAGGCCGCGACCAACCGAGCCGTGATCTCCGCCGGCAGGGCGGGCGGGCCGACCATGCCGCGGGCGGAGCCGCCCACCACGTCGAGCCCCTGCTCGCGGAAGGTCGGCACCTCGGCCATCGGCTGCCAGCGTTCCGTGGCGGCCTGGCCCAGGCAGCGGGTGCGCCCTTCCCGCAGCAGGGCGATGCCCTCGCTGAGGTTGTAGGCCGCCACCTCCACCGTGCCGCTCAGCAGGTCGCGGATCACCAGCGGCGTGCCGTTGTAGGGGGAATGCAGCACGCTGACCCCGGCCGCCTGCTCGAAGGCTAGCAGCACGAAATGGTCGTCCGACAGGTGCCCGGCCGCGGTGCCGACCGAGACGGCCTCCGGCGCGCGCGCCGCCGCCGCCCGCAGGTCCGCCGCCGTGCGGAAGGGGCTGTCGGCGCGCACCCACAGGGCGCCGGGGTCGTCCACCATGTTGGCCAGGAAGGTGAAGTCCCCGGCGCGGAAGCGCACCGGCCGGTCCAGCCCGTTGGTGGTGAAGGAGAGCGGGGCGACGGCGCCCAGCGTGTAGCCATCCGGCCGGGCGGCGAAGATGGCGTCGTTGCCGATCTGCCCGCCCGCGCCGACGCGGTTGACGATGACGAAGGACGCACCCGGCAGCACCCGCGCCAGGTGGCGCGTCAGCAGCCGGGCCACCACATCCACCCCGCCGCCGGGCGGATAGGGCACGATGACCTCGATGGGCCGGGCGCGCGGCCATTCCGCCTGGGCCAGCGCGGGCGCGGCCGGCAGCAGCGGCGCGAGCAGCAGCGCGCGGCGGGCGGCGTTCACTCCACCCCCAGCAGCTCGACCTCGAAGACCAGCGTGGCGTTGGGCGGGATCACCCCGCCCGCGCCGCGCGCGCCGTAGCCCATCTCGGGCGGGATGGTGAGCACGCGCCGCCCGCCCACGCGCATCCCCGCCACCCCGCGGTCCCAGCCCGGGATCACGTGGCCGGCGCCCAGCGGGAAGACGAAGGGGTCGTTGCGGTCGAGCGAGGAATCGAACTTGCGGCCGCGCCCGGCCTCCGCCTTCGGGTCGTGCAGCCAGCCGGTGTAGTGGACCGTGACGGTCTTGCCCGCCAGCGCCATCACGCCCTCGCCGGTCACCAGGTCGTCCATCTTCAGGGCCATGGGCTCACTCCGCCGCCTGGGGGTGGGACACGACGCGCGGCTGCGCCTGCATCCAGGCGAAATACAGGTCGCGCGCCCGGCGGGCGAAGTGGCCGCCTTCCAGCGCGCGGCCGTTGATGGCGGTGCAGGGCTGCACCTTGCCGTAGTTGCCGGTGGCGAACACCTCGTCCGCCGCGTCCAGCTCCTCCGGGCGCACCGCGCGCTCCTCCACCGGGACGCCATCCGCGCGGAACAGGGCCAGGACGCGCTGGCGGGTGATGCCGTTGAGGAAGGTGAAGTTGGGCGCCGGCGTCACCACCACGCCATCCTTGGCGAACCACAGGTTGGAGGAGGCGAATTCCGCCACGTTGCCCGCGGCGTCGCAGAGGATGGCCTGGTCGGCCCCGCGCTCATTCGCCCAGGCGCTGGCGCGGGCGCCGTTGGGATACAGGCAGGCGGCCTTGGCGTCGGTCGGCGCCATGTCGGTGGCCGGGCGGCGGAAGGGCGTCAGCATCGCCGTGAAGCCGGCGAAGCCGGGCAGCGGCGCGTCATACAGGGAGAGGATGAAATCCGTGCTGTCCGGGTCCGGCCGGGCGGCGCCCAGCCCCTTGCGGATGAAGAACATCGGCCGGACGTAAAGCGTGGCATCCGGCCCCATGCGGCGGATGCCCTCCCGGCACAGCGCCTCGATCTCCTCGGGCGCCAGGCGCGGCTTCATGCCCATCACGCGGGCCGAGCGCACGGCGCGGGCGCAGTGGCGGTCCAGGTCCGGCGCCCAGCCGGTGATGGCGCGCGCGCCGTCGAACACCACGGAGCCGAGCCAGAAGGCATGGTCCATCGGGCCGAGGATCTTCGGCTCCTCCGTGCTCCATTGCCCGTCATACCAGTACACACCGGCCATCGGCGCTGCTCCCCGTCGTTGCATGCCCTGTGTGCCACGCCCGGGCGGGCGTTGCCACCCGGCCGGAAGCGGTCCAGTCTTGTACAAGACTTCGGGAGGACAGGCACGATGACGATCCATTTCGTCGTCCATGACGAGGGCGACAGCGTGGGCGTGGTGGTGGTGGAGGGGCTGACCGCCTCCAACCGCATCAACGGCTGGATCATGGACCAGGACCGCATGATCGAGTTCGACGCCAAGTCGGACATCCCGATCGGCCACAAGCTGGCGATCAAGCCGATCAAGGCCGGGGACGCCATCATCAAGTACGGCGTGGACATCGGCAAGGCGGTGGCCGACATCCAGCCGGGCGAGCACCTGCACGTCCACAACGTCAAGACCAAGCGGTGGTGAGCATGATGGACCTCAAGGGCGGCTCCTTCGAGGGCTGGCGGCGCGAGAATGGCCGCATGGGCGTGCGCAACCACGTGATCGTGCTGCCGGTGGACGACCTGTCCAACGCGGCGGCCGAGGCGGTGGCGAACAACATCAAGGGCGCGATGGCGATCCCGCACGCCTATGGGCGGCTGCAGTTCGGCGCCGACCTGGAGCTGCATTTCCGCACGCTGATCGGCACCGGCACCAACCCCAACGTCGCCGCCGTCATCGTCATCGGCATCGAGCCGGGCTGGACCGGGCGCATCGTCGAGGGCATCGCGCGCTCGGGCAAGCCGGTGGAGGGCTTCGCCATCGAGCAGAATGGCGACATCAACACCATCGCCAACGCCTCGCGCGCCGCCTACCGCATGGTCAAGCACGCGTCGAAGCTGCGGAAGGCGCGGGCGCCGCTCCAGGAGCTCTGGGTCTCCACCAAGTGCGGCGAAAGCGACACCACCAGCGGGCTGGCGAGCTGCCCCACCGTCGGCAACGCCTTCGACAGGCTGTGGGAGGCCGGCCACACCCTGGTCTTCGGCGAGACGACGGAGCTGACGGGCGGCGAGCACCTGGTGAAGGCGCGCTGCCGCACGCCGGAGATCGCGGAGCGGTTCCAGGCGATGTTCGACCGCTACCAGCGCGTGGTGGAGCTGAACAAGACCTCCGACCTCAGCGAATCCCAGCCCACCAAGGGCAACATCGAGGGCGGGCTGACCACCATCGAGGAAAAGGCGCTGGGCAACATCACCAAGATCGGCAAGCGCTGCACCGTGGACGGCGTGCTGGACAAGGCGGAGGAGCCCACCCACCCCGGCCTGTGGTTCATGGATTCCTCCTCCGCCGCCGCCGAGATGGTCACGCTCTGCGCCGCCTCGGGCTATGCGGTTCACTTCTTCCCGACCGGGCAGGGCAACGTGATCGGCAACCCCATCCTGCCGGTCATCAAGATCACCGCGAACCCGCGCACCCAGCGCACCATGTCCGAACACATTGACGTGGACGTGACCGGCCTGCTGCAGAAGCGGATGAGCATGGACGACGCCGGCGAGGCGCTGCTGGACTGCATGCTGCGCACCGCCGATGGCGAGCTGACGGCGGCCGAGCTGCTGGGCCACCGGGAATTCTCCCTCACGCGCCTCTACGAGAGCGCGTGACGGATGGGACAGGAGACGTAACCTTTCGGCTCGACAATGGTTCATGGTGCGGCGCAACATCACGCGCCTCACCATGAGGACTTCCCCGTTGCGCAAGCCCTTCGCCTCGCTGGATGCCCTGGTGCGCAGCCGCCGCCAGGCCCCTTCCGCCTCGCCGCTGGAGCGCGTGACCGGCTTCGGCGCCAATCCCGGCGCGCTGGATGCCCATGCCTTCGTGCCGCCCGGCGCGCGGGCCCTGGTGGTGGCGCTGCATGGCTGCCGGCAGGATGCGCGGGGCTATGACCGCGGCACCGGCTGGTCGGCCCTGGCGGAGCGCGAGGGCTTCGCCGTGCTGGCGCCGGACCAGAACGCCCCCAACAACGCCTGGCGCTGCTTCAACTGGTTCGAGGACGCGAAGGGCGAGGCCGAGGCCGCCAGCATCCTGTCCATGGTGGCGCATCTGGTGGAGCGGCACGGGCTGGACCCGGCGCGGGTCTTCGTCACCGGGCTCTCGGCCGGCGGGGCCATGGCGGCGCGGCTGCTGGCCACCCGGCCCTGGGCCTTCGCGGGCGGCGCTGTGCTGGCCGGCCTGCCCTTCGGCGCGGCGCAGGATGCCGCCGCGG
>JBEQBS010000181.1:0-6548 GCA_041639675.1 Rubritepida sp.
TACCATCGGACATTGTCAGCAATGTGGTCACACAACTGCAGGAGTTTGGCGAAACACGCCGCGGCTGGCTGGGTGTGCGCATTCAATCGGTCACAGATGAACTGGCGGAAAGTTTTGGCCTGTTGAAAGCCCGGGGCGCGCTGATTGCAGAAGTCACGCCGGGCGGCCCCGCGGCCGTTCAGTACATCGTCGCGGCATAGGTGTCCGGCATGGCGGCATCCAGCGCCGCCCCGTCCACCGTGCCCTGCATGTGCGAGGCCACCAGCTGCCCCAGGGTCGGCACCCCTGCCGGCCGCGGCTGCCCGTCCCACAGGCGGGACCGCATCACCGCCTTCGCGCACTGCATGTACAGCGACGTCACCGCCACGCGCAGCAGGGTTGTCGGCGCCTTCCCCTGCGCCGCATGGGCGGCGCACAGCGCCGGGTCCGTCGTGATGGCGGCCGTGCCATGGATGCGCAGCGCCTCCCCCGCCCCGGGCACGAGGACCAGCAGCGCGACGCGCGGGTCGTGCAGGACATCCCGCAGCGCATCCAGCCGGTTGTTGCCGCGCCGGTCGGGCAGGATGACGGTGCGATCGTCCGGCGCCGTCACGAAGCCCGGTGCGTCGCCACGCGGCGTCACATGCGGCCCGTCCGGCCCGACCGTGCCGAGCAGCACGAAGGGCGAGGCGGCGAGGAAGGCCCGCGTCGGCGCGTCCAGCCGCGCCGCCACCTTGTTGCGCACCAGGGCGGAGGGCTGGGCGTAGAGCGCCTCTAGCTGGGAAAGGCTGGTCACGGCATGCGGGTCCATGGGCGCAGCTTGGCGGAACCGGCCGCCCGGCGCCAAGCCCCGCCGCACGGGGCGCGGGCGTTTCCGGCCGGCGGGATTCTGCGCTAAGAGGCGCGGCATGGCAGGCCATTCCCAGTTCAAGAACATCATGCACCGCAAGGGCGCGCAGGACGCCCGCAAGGCGCGCGTCTTCGCCAAGATCGGGCGCGAGATCACGGTGGCGGCGAAGCAGGGCCAGCCCGACCCCGCCTTCAACCCGCGCCTGCGCGCGGCGCTCACCGCCGCCCGCCTGGCGAACATGACCAAGGACGCGGTGAAGCGCGCGATTGACAAGGCCAGCGGCGCCGGCGCCGGCGAGGACTTCGCCGAGGTGCGCTACGAAGGCCGCGGCCCGGCCGGCGTGGCGGTGATCGTCGAGGCGCTGACGGACAACCGCAACCGCACGGCGTCGGACCTCCGCTCACTCTTCGCCAAGCATGGCGGCGCATTGGGGGAGACGGTGAGCTTCCAGTTCGACCGCCTCGGCGCCCTGCGCTTCCCCGCCACGGTCGCCGATGCGGATGCGATGCTGGAGGCCGCGATCGAGGCCGGCGCCCAGGACGTGGCGAGCACGGAGGAAGGCCACGAGGTGCTGACCGCGCCGGACGACCTGGCCGCGGTGCGCGAGGCGCTGGAGGCCCGCTTCGGCGAGGCGCAGGCCGCACGGCTGGAATGGCGCCCCAACCTCTCCGTGGCGCTGGATGAGGAGGGCGCCCAGGCGGTGCTGCGCTTCGTGGACCTGCTGGACGACCACGACGACGTGCAGAACGTCTACGCCAATTTCGAGGTGAGCGAGGACGTGATGGCGAAGCTTTCCGCCTGATGGCCCATGCGGTGCGCATCCTGGGGCTCGATCCCGGCCTGACCCACACGGGCTGGGGGGTGATCGAATCCGCGGGCTCGCACCTGCGCTTCCTGGGCGCCGGCGCCGTCTCCACCACCCCGGCGGAGGAGCTGTCCTCGCGGCTGTGCCGCATCCATGCGGCGCTGGTGGCGCTGATCGGCGAATGGACGCCCGACGAGGCGGCGGTGGAGCACACCTACGTGAACAAGAACCCGCAGGCGGCGCTGAAGCTGGGGCAGGCGCGGGGGGTGGTGCTGCTGGCGCCCGCCATGGCCGGGCTGCCGGTGGCGGAATACCAGGCCATGGAGGTGAAGCGCGCCGTGGTCGGCACCGGCCATGCCGACAAGGTGCAGGTGCAGGACATGGTGCGGCGCCTGCTGCCCAGCGCCGTGCTGAAGCGCGCGGACGCCGCGGATGCGCTGGCCATCGCCATCTGCCACGCGCATCACCGCGGCACGCGGGCGATGCTCGCGCAGCTGGCGAGGGCGTGATGCGCCGCCGGTTCACGCCTCCGGGCCCCGCGGCCCTCCGCCGGCCGGCGGCGGCATGATCGCCTCCCTCGCCGGCACGGTGCTGGCCACCGACACGGGCAGCGCCGTGATCGAGGTGGCCGGCGTCGGCTACCTCGTCGCCTGCTCGCGCAAGACGCTGGACCGGCTGACGGCGAAGGAGGGCGTCCAGCGCCTGCTGGTGGAAAGCCGCTGGTCGGCCGAGCAGGGGCTGACCCTCTACGGCTTCCTTGATGCCGGCGAGCGGGAGGCTTTCCGGGCGCTGAACGAGGTGAAGAACGTTGCCGCCAAGACCGCGCTGGCCGTGCTTTCCACCTTGGCGCCGATCGACCTCGCGCGCGTCATCGCCGCCAAGGACCGCAACGGGCTGAGCGCCGCCAAGGGCGTCGGCCCCACCACCGCCAACCGCATCATTGACGAACCCGCGATGCAGAAATGGGCGGTGGGCCGCGCCACGCCGGAGGAAGGCAGCGCCCTGCCCATCGCCGCGCCCGCCGGCGGCGCGGCGGCGGATGCCGTCAGCGCCCTGCTGAACCTTGGCCTGAAGCGCCCGGAGGCCGAGAAGGCGGTGGCCAAGGCCCTGGCCCTGGTGGGGGAGGAGGCCGACCTGAACACCCTGCTGCCCGCCGCCCTGCGCGAGAGCGCGCGATGAAGCGCCGCGCCGCCCTGGCGCTGCCGCTGCTGGCGCCGCTGCCGGCGCGGGCCGACACGCTGGAGGCCGTGGAGCGCGATTCCGGCGGGCGGCTGGGCGTCTGCGCCCGCGACACCGGCAGCAACCGCGCTCTGCTGCGCCGCGCCGACGAGCGCTTCCCCATGGCCTCCACGGTGAAGGCGCTGCTGGGGGCGGCGGTGCTGGCGCGCGGCCCAGCGCTGCTGGAGCGCCGCTTCGCCGTGCCGGCCGCCCTGGTGCCCTGGTCGCCCGTCACGGAAGGGCTGGCCGGGGGCGAGGCCGGCGGCGCCGCCTTGCTGGCCGCCATGCTGGAGGCCAGCGACAACACTGCGACCAACCTGTTGCTCGATGCCCTGGGCGGCCCGGCGGCGCTGACGGCCTGGCTTGCCGACGGCGTGACCCGGCTGGACCGCGCGGAACCCGCGCTGAACGAGGCCCGCCCGGGCGACGAACGCGACACCACCACCCCGCGCGCCATGGCGGACCTGCTGGAGCGCCTGGCACTGCACGAGCCCTTTGGCCCCGCCTTGCTGGCCGGCATGCGTGCCCACCGTTTCGGCGGCGCCGTGCTGCGCGCCGGCATGCCCGGCTGGACCCTGGCGGACCGCACCGGGGCGGCGGCCTTCGGCACCCGCGGCGCCGTGGCCATCGCCACCCCGCCCGGCGGCGGCGCGCCCTGGGTCATCGCCGCCTTCCTGCATGAGGGGCCGGCGGCGCTGGCGGCGCGCGATGCCCTGCTGGCGCGCGTCGGCGGCATCGTCGCGGCTTTGGCGTGAGGCGCTCCGTGCCCTATATGTTCCATCATGCCTGAGACCGAGCGCCTCTCCTCCGCCCGCCGGCAGGAGGAGGATTCCGGCGAGACATCGCTGCGCCCCCAGCGCCTGGCCGATTTCACCGGCCAGCAGCGCCCGCGCGAGAACCTGGAGGTCTTCATCCAGGCCGCCGGCGCACGCGGCGAGGCGCTGGACCACGTGCTGCTGCACGGCCCGCCCGGCCTGGGCAAGACCACCCTGGCGCAGATCGTGGCGCGCGAGCTGGGCGTCGGCTTCCGCGCCACCTCCGGCCCCGTGCTGCAACGCGCGGGCGACCTTGCGGCGATCCTCACCAACCTCCAGCCGCGCGACGTGCTGTTCGTGGACGAGATCCACCGGCTGCAACCGGCGATCGAGGAGACGCTGTATCCGGCGATGGAGGATTTCCAGCTGGACCTCATCATCGGCGAAGGGCCGGCGGCGCGCACGGTCCGGATTGACCTGCCGCCCTTCACCCTGGTCGGCGCCACCACCCGCGCCGGGCTGCTTTCCACGCCCCTGCGCGACCGCTTCGGCATCCCGCTGCGGCTGATGCTCTACACGCCCGAGGAATTGCTCAAGATCGTCGCCCGCGGCGCGCTGAAGCTGGGCTTCGCGCTGCACGAGGATGGCGCGCGCGAGATCGCCAACCGCTCCCGCGGCACGCCGCGCATCGCCGGGCGGCTGCTGCGCCGCATCCGCGACTTCGCGGCGGTGGGCGGCGTGGTGGCCGACCGTGCGATGGTGGATGCGGCGCTGGGCCGGCTGGAGGTGGACGCGCGCGGGCTGGACGCGATGGATCGCCGCTACCTCCTGCGCATCGCCGAGCACCACAAGGGCGGCCCCGTGGGCGTGGAGACCCTGGCCGCCGCCCTGGGCGAAAGCCGGGATACGCTGGAGGACGTGATCGAGCCCTTCCTGATCCAGGAGGGTTTCGTGCTGCGCACCCCGCGCGGCCGCGTGCTGGGCGACCCCGGCTGGCGCCACCTCGGCCTCACCCCGCCCACCGATGCCCAACCGCCCGGCGACCTGTTCGACCCATGACGCACGACCACCCCATCCGCGTCTATTTCGAGGACACCGATGCCGGCGGCGTGGCCTACCACGCCTCCTACCTCCGCTGGGCCGAGCGCGCGCGGACCGAGAGCCTGCGCGACATCGGCCTGCCGCATTCCGACATGCAGCGAATTCATGGCTGCTTCCTGGTGGTGAAGCGCCTCGCGGTGGAGTATGCACGGCCGGCGCGGCTGGATGACCTGGTGGTGGTCCGCACCACCATCCGCCGCGCCGCGGCCTCCGTGCAGCTGGTGCAGGAGGTCCGTCGGGGGGAGGAAGGGCTGGCCGTGCTGGAGGTGACGCTCGCCTGCGTGGATGCGGCGACGTTGGCGCCGCGCCGCCTGCCCGAACCCTGGCTGGGCGCGCTGCGTGCGCGCGTGATGGATGGAGGCTCTGCCCGGTGAACCCTGTCACTTCCGCGCCGCTGGCCGCCGCCGCGCACGACATGTCGCTCTGGGGCCTGTTCATGCAGGCGGACTGGGTGGTGAAGGCCGTCATGGTCCTCCTGCTCATCGCCTCCGTCTATGTCTGGGCCATCGCCTTCGAGAAGTTCGTCGCGCTCCGCAAGGCGCGCGCCGAGGCCGACGCCTTCGAGGACCGCTTCTGGTCCGGCGGCTCCTTGGATGAGTTGTTCCGCCGCGAGGGCGAGCAGCCCACCCACCCGCTGGCCGCCGTGTTCAGCGCCGGCATGCGCGAGTGGCGCCGCTCCACCGAGGGCGGCTCCGGTGCCATGATGGTCGCCGGCACGAAGGAGCGCGTGGAGCGCGCCATGGGCGTGACCATCGGGCGCGAGATGGAGCGGCTGGAGAAGCGCCTGACCTTCCTGGCCAATACCGGCTCGGCCGCGCCCTTCATCGGGCTGTTCGGCACGGTCTGGGGCATCATGAACAGCTTCACCGCCATCGCGGGGATGCAGAACACCAGCCTGGCGGTCGTGGCGCCGGGCATCGCCGAGGCGCTGTTCGCCACCGCCATCGGCCTGGTGGCCGCCATCCCGGCGGTGATGCTCTACAACATGCTGGGCTCGCAGCTCGGCAAGTTCGCCGGCCGCATGGAGGCCTTCGCGGCGGAGTTCGGCGCCATCCTGGCCCGGCAGACCGAGGCCGCCGCCACGCCCCCCAAGCTGGCCGCGGAGTAAGGCGCCATGGCAGGGCCGATGCTGGGCCGCGGCGGCGGGCGCGCCCGGCGCTACCGCCCGATGGCGGAGATCAACGTCACACCCTTCGTGGACGTGATGCTGGTGCTGCTCATCATCTTCATGGTGGCGGCACCGATGATGACCTCCGGCGTGCCGGTGGACCTGCCGCGCACCGCCGCCCAGCCGCTGAACCAGGAGCAGGAGCCGCTGACCATCTCCGTGGACCCGCAGGGCCGCATCTTCCTGCAGGAAACGGAGGTGGAGCTGGCTTCCTTGGTGGAACGGCTGCGCGCCATCGCCGGCTCCCAGCCGCAGGGCCAGCCGGAGCGCCGCATCTTCGTGCGCGGCGACCGCGCCATCTCCTATGGCCGGGTGATGGAGGTGATGGGCACGATCAGCGCCGGCGGCTTCACCCGCGTGGCCCTGCTGGCCGAGCAGACCAACGCCACCGCGCCGGCGGCGCAGCGCCCGGCCCAGCCGCCGCGCCGCTGAGCCATGGACGAGGCGCGGTTCCGCCTGTTCCTGGGCGCGTCGCTGGGGCTGCATGTCCTGGCGCTGGTGCTGATGCTGCTGGAACTCGACCGCAAGCGCATCGAGGAGCCGCAGGAGCAGGCGATCAGCGTCGAGCTGGTGGCGCCCGCCCAGCAGGCCCAGGGCGACACGCCCGCCCCGCGCCCCGCCCCCAACCCGGTGCCCGCCCCGCCCACGCCCGAGCCGCCCGCGCCGGAGCCG
>JBEQBS010000182.1:0-6544 GCA_041639675.1 Rubritepida sp.
CCCGCCGCGCCCCTGCCGCCCGCCGCCGCGCTGCCCGCCGTGGCGCCGCCGCCGGTGCCGCCGATGGTGGAGCCCGACCTGGTGGAGAACTCCGCCTGGGGGCTGCTGCCGCGCTCGGCACCCGATGGGCGCTCACCCATGCTGGTCTATTCGCGCCCCTTCGACCAGCGCGACGGCCGGCCGCGCATCGCGCTGATCGTCGGCGGGCTGGGGAACAACGCCGCGCTGACCGAGCAGGCCCTGGCCGCCCTGCCGCCCGCCGTGGGCCTCGCCTTCAGCCCCTATGCGGGCTGGGCGCGGCCGCTGATCGAGCAGGCGCGCGCGCGCGGCTTCGAGACGCTGCTGGCCCTGCCGCTGGAGCCCACCGGCTTCCCGCTGAACGACCCCGGCGAGCGCGCCCTGCTCTCCGTGCTGCCGATGGGCGAGAACCTGAACCGGCTGGACTGGCTGCTGGCCCGTTTCCCCGGCCATGCCGGCGCGGTGGGCGCGCTGGGGCCGATGCGCGGCGAGCGCTTCGCCGCCGCCGCCGAGCCGATGGGCGCGATGCAGGAGGTGCTGGCCCGCCGCGGCCTGCTGTATTTCGACCCCCGCCCCAACAGCCCCGCACCCGCCCGCGCCCTGGGCCGCGGCACCGACCTGGTGGTAGACGAGCCCGCCACCCGCAACGAGATCGAGGCGAAGCTGGCGCAGCTTGAGCGCATCGCGCGCGAGCGCGGCTCGGCGCTGGGCTATGTGGGCGAGGCGACGCCGGTGGCGGTGGGGCGCATCACGGCCTGGGCCGCGGCGCTGGAGGGCAGGGGGCTGGTGCTGGCCCCGCCCTCCGCCCTGGTCCGCATCCCCTTGCCCGGAGCGCCGCGATGAGCGACCTGCCCTATCGCCCCAATGTGGGCGCCGTGCTGTTCAACCATGCCGGGCTGGTGCTGGTGGCCCGCCGCGCCGACCTGCCGAATGCGGAAGGGCAGGCCGGCGGCTGGCAGCTCCCCCAGGGCGGCATGGACCCGGGCGAGGACCCGGCGGTGGCCGTGCTGCGCGAGATGGAGGAGGAGATCGGCACCCGCAACGCCACCATCCTCGCCGAGCACCCGGAATGGCTGCGCTACGACCTACCGGCGCACCTGGTCGGCGTGGCGCTGGGCGGCAGGTGGCGCGGGCAGGCGCAGAAGTGGTTCGCGCTGCGCTTCCTGGGCGCCGACAGCGAAATCCGGCTGGACCTGGACCCGCACCCGGAATTCGACGCCTGGAAATGGGCGCGGCTGGCGGAGCTGCCGGCGATGGCGGTGCCGTTCAAGCGCGCGATCTATGAGCGGCTGGCGGCGGATTTCGCGCGGTTCGCGGCGGGGTGAGGCCGGTCCGGGAGTTCGGGTTCCTGAGCCAGCCCGTCAAGCTGGATACCCTCGGCTTCTCGCCCGCGGACTTGAAGGCTCATGTGTCGTATCACGCTGCAAAGTCAGGGGACGCCGGCGCGGCGTTCGACCTGATTGATGACTTCGCACGACGATACGAGGCCCTCGGTCCCCTCATTCCTCGCTATCCACCCGCCTCGATCGTCGTCGCGCCGCATGCCGTCGAGGCCGGAGGCGACAACGCCATCCCTGAGGTCTTCGCCTCGATGATGACAGCGGCCTGTGACGCCCGACGTGACCGGGAGATTGTCCAGCGCAACAAGGTGTTCCATACCGGCGCGGATCCCATGCAGCGCCTGATCTCGCGGCCTCAGTTCACTGGCGCCGTCGAGCGTGGCGAGGCTTACATCCTCGTGGATGACGTCACCACCATGGGTGGCACCCTTGCCGACCTTGCCGACTATCTGCGCGCCCATGGTGCAACGGTGGCGGGCGCCGTGGTATTGGCCTCGGCAAGCCGCACCGGGCGCCTGGTGCCGGCGAAGGCCGACATCCGCATCCTGCGGACCCGGTTTGGAGACGCGATCCGTGACATCCTCGGCATCGAGACCGAAGCCCTCACCGCCGATGAGGCCCGATACCTTGTCGGATTCCGAGATGCTGACGAGCTCCGAAATCGAGCGGCTAAGGCGAAGGAAGAACGAGATCGCCGACTACGCGCAAGAGGCCATGCAGGACCTCGTGCGCCGGATGCGTGAGCGGCAGCGCGAGCCCTAACCCACGCGGATCAGCCGCACCCGCCGCCCCGCCACCCCCAGCGACAGCCGCCCGGACTTCAGCGCCAGCGCATCCTCGCCGAACACCTCGCGCCGCCAGCCGCTCAGGCAGCGGATGTCGGGCTCGTGCTCGGCGGCCAGGCGCTCCAGGTCCTCGGTGTCCGCCAGCAGCTTGGGCGCCACGTTGTGCGCCTCGGATGCCGCGGCCAGCAGCACCTTCAGCAAGGCCACCGTGCCGGGCGAGGCGCCGGCGCCCTTGCGCCCCTCCAGCGGCTCCGGCCACTCCGATTCCGGCTGCTTCTGCGCCTCGGCGATGGCGGCGACCAGCGCGGCGCCGCTCTTGCCGCGCGCGAAGCCCTCGCTGATGCCCCGCGTGCGGGCCAGGGCCTCGGGCGTGGTGGGGGCGTTGGCCGCCAGTTCCAGCAGGCTTTCGTCCTTCACCAGCCGGCCGCGCGGGATGTCTATGCGCTGCGCCTCGGCCTCGCGCCAGGCGGCGGCGGCGCGCAGTACGTTCAGGTAGCGACGGTTGGCGGTCTTGGGCTTCAGCCGCAGCCAGGCCTCCGCGGGTTCGGTGACGTAGGCGCGGGGGTCCAGCAGCGCGTCCATCTCCTGCGCCACCCAGTCCAGCCGGCCCTCGGCCAGCAGCTTCTCGCGCAGCTTGCGGTAGACCACGCGCAGGTGGGTCACGTCGGCGGCGGCATACTCCACCTGGGCGGGGCTGAGCGGGCGGGCCGCCCAGTCGCTGAAGCGGTGCGCCTTGTCGAGCGACACGCCGACGAGGCCGCGCACCAGGCTGTCATAGGAGGCCTGGTCGCCGAAGCCGGCCACCATGGCGGCCACCTGGGTGTCGAAGATCGGCGCGGGCACGGCGCCGAAGCGCAACAGGAAGATCTCCACATCCTGGCGCGCGGCGTGGAACACCTTGATGACGGCGGGGTCCGCCAGCAGGTCGCCAAGCGGGGCCAGGTCCATGCCCTCGGCCTGGGCGTCAACCACCGCCACCTCCTCCGCGCCGGCCAGCTGCACGACGCAGAGCTCGGGGTAGTAGGTGCGCTCGCGCATGAACTCCGTGTCCACGGTGACGACGGGTTCGCGGCGCAGGCGCTCGCACAGGGCGGCCAGCTCGGCCGCGTCGGAGATCAGGCGGGTCATCGGGAACGACCTTTTGGCAGCAAAACCCCGCCATGCAAGGGGCGGGCGTTGACGGGCGCGCGGGCCGGCCCTACCCGGCGGGGCATGACGATGCACGCCTACCGCACCCACACCTGCGCCCAGCTGCGCGCCGCCGATGCCGGCACGCAGGCGCGCCTGTCCGGCTGGGTGCAGCGCAAGCGCGACCATGGCGGGCTGCTCTTCCTGGACCTGCGGGACCATTACGGCATCACCCAGTGCGTGATCCCCAGCGGCTCGGCGGTGTTCGCGGCCGCCGAGGGGCTGCGCATCGAGAGCGTGGTGACGGTGACCGGCCAGGTGGTGGCGCGCGAGCCCGGCACGGTGAATGACCGCCTGCCGACCGGCGCGGTGGAGCTGCGCGTGCAGGAACTGGTGGTGCAGGGCGCCGCCGAGGTGCTGCCCTTCCAGGTGGCCGACGACCAGCCGGCGCCGGAGGAGACCCGCCTGCGCTACCGCTTCCTGGACCTGCGGCGCGAGCGCCTGCAGCGCAACATGATCCTGCGTGCGCAGATCATCCAGGACATCCGCGAGCGCATGATCGCGGAGGGGTTCAACGAGTTCCAGACCCCCATCCTCACCAGCAGCAGCCCGGAGGGTGCGCGGGACTTCCTGGTGCCGGCCCGGCTGCATCCGGGCAAGTTCTACGCGCTGCCGCAGGCGCCGCAGCAGTTCAAGCAGCTGACCATGGTGGCGGGCTTCGACCGCTACTTCCAGATCGCGCCGTGCTTCCGCGACGAGGCGGGGCGCGCCGACCGCACGCTGATGTTCTACCAGCTGGACGTGGAGATGAGCTTCGTCACGCAGGAGGACGTCTTCCGCACGATGGAGCCGGTGATCCGCGGCACCTTCGAGCGCTTCGCCAATGGCCGCGCGGTGGATGCCGGCCCCTGGGTGCGCATCCCCTACCGCCAGGCGATGCTGGACTACGGCTCGGACAAGCCCGACCTGCGCAACCCGCTGGTGATCCGCGACGTGACGGCGGCCTTCGCCGGCTCCTCCTTCGGCGCCTTCGCCAAGGTGGCGGCATCGGGCGGCGTGGTGCGCGCCATCCCCGCGCCGGGGGCGGCGGCCAACCCGCGCTCCTTCTTCGACAAGCTGAACGAATGGGCGCGGGCCGAGGGCGCGCCCGGCCTGGGCTACATCACCTTCGACGCCGATGGCGCCAAGGGGCCGATCGCGAAGAACCTGGAGGCCGAGCGCGCGGAGGCCATCCGCGCCGCCTGCGGCCTGGGCGCGGGCGATGCCGTGTTCTTCGCCGCCGGCAAGGAGGCCGATGCCGCGAAGCTGGCCGGCCAGGCCCGGCTGAAGCTGGGCAACGAGCTGGGGCTGACCGAGAAGCAGGGCTTCCGCTTCTGCTGGATCGTGGACTTCCCCATGTACGAGCTGAACGAGGAGACGGGGCAGGTGGACTTCTCCCACAATCCCTTCTCCATGCCGCAGGGGGAGCTGGAGGCGCTGCGCGGGCAGGACCCGCTCTCCATCGGCGCCTTCCAGTACGACATCGTCTGCAACGGCTACGAGATGGCCTCCGGCGCCATCCGCAACCACAAGGCCGAGATCATGGTCGAGGCCTTCCGCGTCGCCGGCTATCCGCCGGAGGCGGTGGAGGAGCGCTTCGGCGGCATGCTCAACGCCTTCCGCTACGGCGCGCCGCCGCACGGGGGCATGGCGGCCGGGATTGACCGCATCGTCATGCTGCTGGCCGACGAGCCCAACCTGCGCGAGGTCAACCTCTTCCCCATGAACCAGCAGGGGGAGGACCTGATGATGCAGGCCCCCTCCACGGTGACGGAGGCGCAGCTGAAGGAGCTGCACATCCGCGTGCAACTTCCCCCGGTGGCGAAGAAGTAAGCGGTTTCCCCGTGCGGCGGCGCGATGGCGCCCCTATGTTGGCCTCCATGATGCGCCGCACCCTCCTCGCCGCCGCCGCGGCCCTTTCGCTCGCCACCCCTGGCTGGGCCGCGCCCGAGCCGGGGGCCGAGGCCATGCTGGCGCACCGCGCCGCCTATCGCCTCAGCCTGGATGCGGTGCGCGACGGCTCCGGCGTCACCCAGGCCGCCGGGATCATGCTGTTCGAGGTGGTGGATGCCTGCGACGCATGGGCCAGCCGCCAGCGCTTCTCCCTGGTGGTGGGCGACCGCGACGGCAATGCCATCGAGACCTCCTCGGACTACAACACGCTGGAGGCGAAGGACGGCACCGCGCTCCGCTTCTCGCTCACCCAGCTCACGGAAGGCGCCGTGACCTCCCGCGTGGCCGGCGAGGCCCAGGTGACGGCCCAGGGCGGGCGCGTGCGCTACAGCGAGCCCGCCGCGAAGGAGGAGCCGCTGCCCGAGGGCACGCTGCTGCCGATGATCCACACCATCCGCGCCCTGGCGGCCGCCCGCAACGGCCAGCGCATCCTCGCCGCGCCCCTGTTCGACGGCACCAATGCCGAGGGCGCGCAGGACACCACCACCATCGTCGCCGGCGGCTGGCAGGCGCCCAATGCCGAGAGCCGCTTCGCCCAGCTGCGGGACCAGGGCAGCGCGCGCATGCGCATCGCCTTCTTCGACCGCGGGCCGGGCGGCACCGGCGCCGGCACCCCGGACTACGAGGTGAGCCTGCGCTACTTCGCCAATGGCGTGGCCGACGAGCTGAAGATGGATTTCGGCGACTTCACGGTGAACGCCACCCTGGCGGAGCTGCAGCCCATCCCCTCGCCCTGCTGAGGCTCAGCCGCGCAGCAGCCCCGGCAGCGGGTCGGGCCGCCGGCCGGGGAAGGCGGCGGCCAGCGCGGCGGGCGGCAGGCGCAGGTGGTCGCGCAGCAACGCCGCGGTGATGCGGTGCAGGTCCAGCGTCGGCGCCAGGTCGCGGCCATCGAACAGGCTCCCCTCGCCCAGGCCCGGCCAGTCCGCCAGCACCCGCCCGCCCGCCACCGCGCCGCCCAGCAGGAAGGCGGCGCCGGCCGTGCCGTGGTCGGTGCCCATGGCGGCGTTCATGCGCGCGGTCCGGCCGAACTCGGTCATCACCAGCACGGCGGTGCGGGCCCAGGCCTCGCCCGAGGCCTCCCGCAGCGCCGCCAGGCCGGCATCCAGCTGCCGAAGCGTGTCCCGCAGGCGCCAGCCCTGGCCGGAATGGGTGTCCCAGCCGCCGATCTCCAGCACGGCGACGCGCGGGCCGTCGGGCGCCGCCATCAGGCGGCCGGCGGCCTGCGCCTCGCGCACGAAGGCCGGCAGCGGGGCGGCCGGCTGCTGCCCCAGCACCGCGGCG